>JAYWGG010000306.1:0-4048 GCA_043778415.1 Saprospiraceae bacterium | reverse complement strand
CCAACAAGTCCAATGACTTGATGGTACAATTAAAAATACTGTCAGGACTGGCGACAATAAAAGCCGACGGGTTATTGACAATACTTTTGAGCGTGACGGTCGCAGAGTCTTTGCAGCCCGCAGGCGTGGTGGCGATTAGCTTGTAATCTCCCGCTTTGCTTCCAGTTATTTGTGCGGTGTTTGGACTGCCGATAATGATACCGTTTTGGGTCGTCCATGCATAGTTGAGCGCAGTATTGGCGGGCAATACGGAAGCCAACAACGAAGAGGATAAATTTTTGCAAGATAAATCTATCGGAGCGTTGAGCGTGACATCAAATGCAGGCGGCTGCGTAATGGAATAACAAGCAGAATCCAAACAATTATTGGCATCAGTCAGCGTTACGCAATACAAACCACTTGGCAAAGCGCACAAATTGGTAGGATTTCCTGCCCAGTTGTAGGCATAATTAGGCGTTCCACCAGAAGCTGTCACGGTAATACAGCCGTCGGCGTTGCCGTTGCATTTAGCATTTTTGATATTTTGCAAATTCAATTTGAGCGGCAGCGGCTCTGTGATTACGACCGAAATTGTTTGCGAACAGTTGCTCGCATCTTTGACAATCACGGAGTAAGTTCCTGCCGCTAGGGACGATACATTTTGGAGTCCGTCGAGCGGATTTACGTTCCAATCGAAAGAGGTTGCCCCAAAAGCACCTGTTATGTTGAGGTTGATAAGTCCTGCAGCTACGCCGTTACATTTTAGATTTTGATGCGTTTCTGTGACAGCGAGCGTGCAGCCGGGCGCATTGACGGTAGCGCAGCAAGAAGTCTGGCAGTTGTTGGCATCTGTGACGGTGACGCAGTAGCTTCCAGCACTCAATCCGTTCAAAGTATAAGTGCCTGCGGCGGCAGCATTGTTGATTCCTGCGCCGTAGTTGTAGGTGTAAGGAGCGGTACCGTTGGAGATATTGAGGGTAATTTTTCCGTCATTTCCTGCGGGTATTGTGACATTGCTTGCAGAGCAAGTTTGCGTAATCGCGCTTGGAGAAGTGACGACCAAAGCGGTATCTTTTTTACAGCCGTTGAAGTCGGTAATGGTAACTTTGTAAGTGCCTGCGGCGAGCGCGTTGGGGTCTTCGACGTTGCCGATGGAGTTCGGTATCCAGTCAAAAACATAGACAGGCGTGCCACCTGTGACGGTCAAATTAACGGTTCCATCGCTGCCGCCGAAGCATTTGGTAGGGCTTGTAGCCGATGTGAGCGCGAGCGCGGTGGGTTCATTGACAGTGATTGACTCTGTCAATGAACAGCCGTCGGCATCGGTAATGGTGACGGAATAGGTGCCTGCTCCGATATTGTTAATAACTACGGAATCGTTTGATACAGAGCCAGTTGTGGCTGCGCCGCCGCCTACTGTCCAGCTAAAAGCGACCGGTTTTTTGCTGTTGAATATTTCCAACAAAATCTGTCCGTCCTTGCTATTTTTACATTTTACGATTTCGGTTTGGGAGATAGCAGCGGTTATCGGACAACTTCCGCAGGCGACGTTGAAAGTAGTATTTTGGATACAATTAAAAGAATCGGTAACGGTGACGTTGTAATTTCCGCAAAATAAATTACTCAAAGTGACAGAGTTGGCGTTGGTGGTTCCGTTTCCAGTTGCGGCATTTGGACCTGTCCAGTTGTATTTATAAGGCGGAGTGCCGCCAGCAATATTGACCAAACCACTGCCGTCGCTTGCGCCGACGGTAGAAACGGGAGCGAGTTGAGAACTCGAAACGACTAAATCAGGTGGAAAATCAACCACATAAGTTCCAGAAGTCATGCAGCCGTGAATATCTGTAACCATCCAAGCGCAAATTTCTTTAATTACTAACATAGAGTCGCCAAACATGATTGTTCCACCGGGCAAAGTCCACTTTACGGTTATTATGGCAGAATCTGATTTGACGTACAACATTTTTTGGGTGCAGCTGATTTGTTTTTCAGTAATCATAATTACGGCAGGCGTAAAAATACGAACATCGGCAGTGACAGGTTTAGCGCAAAAAGCAGCATCTGGCGTAAAAGTAGCTTGAATCAAACCACTTGTTTCGAGCGGCGGATTGATGGTTGCAGGATTCCAAGTTCCTGTGATATTGTTCAAAGAAATAGTTGGCAAATTGAAAGCAGGGTCGTTTTTACAAACCGCTACGGGCGCAAAAGTTGGCGTTAAAAGAGGTGTTACCTTTACGCTCAAAGAAGTTGGTGCAGCGCATTGTCCAGCGTCGGGTGTAAAAGTAAAAGTTTGATTGCCTGAAGTATTTGCGTCAATAGTTGCGGGCGACCAAGTCCCCGTAATCGGTGGATTGTTAGAGGAAGCGGTCTGCAAAATAGGCGCGCTCGTCCCTTGACAAAAGTCTGGAATCGCCGCAAAAGTCGGCGTTATGCTGTTGGTAATAACGATATTCATAGCCGTCGGCAGCGCGCAACCGCCCGCAGAAGGCGTAAAAGTATAGGTTGCCGAAGCGGTTGTACTTACTGTTGCGGGCGACCAATTTCCAGCGATGGGCGGATTATCATTGGAAGTCGCGGGCAGCGTCGGAGGCGATGAGTTGAGGCAAAGCGGACCCAACGGCGTAAAAGTGGGCGTTATGCCACTCGAAACGGCGATGGTCATAGTAGAAGCAGAAGCGCAACTTCCTGCGGCAGGCGTAAAAGTATAAACGATATTTCCGACCGCAGCCGTACTGATGTTTGTTGGATTCCAAGTTCCTACAAATCCATTATTAGAAGTGCTTGGCAAAGCAGGCGCAGCAGCACCGACGCAGAACGGACCTAATTGCGAGAAAGTCGCAGGCGCGGGCGTTGAAATACTCACAGAAATGGGAACAGGCGCAGCACATTCGCTGGCATCGGGCGTAAAAGTGTAAGAAGTAGTTCCGATAGCGGCAGTACTTATGGTAGCGGGATTCCAAGTTCCAGAAATGGGTGTGGCATTGTTGGAAATATTAGGCAAATTCGGTGGCGTAGTATTCTGACAAATCGGCGGTATGGCTGCGAAAGTCGGCGTTGCTTTTGGGGTGATAGTGACAGGCAAAGTAAATGCGGAAGCGCACTGTCCGGCTGCGGGCGTGAACACATAATTGGTAGTTCCTGCCGTCGCGGTACTGATGATTGCGGGATTCCAAGTTCCTGTGACAGCAGGCGTGTTGGTGGACGAAGCGGGCAAAGTGGGTGCGGTTTTTCCTTGACAAATTGCAGCTACGGGTGCAAAAGTAGGCACGGTAGGAGCTAAAATAACGATATTCATAAAAGCGGTATCGGCACAAACGCCCGCCATTGACATAGGTTTGAACACATATTTGATAGTTCCAACGTTGGCAGTATTGATGACGGCAGGAGTCCAAGTTCCCATAATAGCGGGTGTATTGGTAGATTTATTGGGCAGCACAGGCGGCGTTGCGCCTTTGCAAATCGGAGCTATTTGATTGAAAGTAGGCGTAATATTCGCCACTACTTTGATGCGCAGGAGTCCTTGGGTAGCGCAAACCCCCAAGTTGGCATTAAAAATCAAGTCGTATTCGTCCACTTGGGTCACGTTGGCGGGCGTTTCGTAAGTACCAAAAATAGGCGGAACGTTGTTGGATTTTACGGGCAGCACGACATTTTGTTGCCCGACGCAAAAAGTAAGCGGCGCGAAAGTAGGCGTTATGTTGGGTTTTACGATGACGGTGACGGTTTTTGGCGCGCCGTTTGCGCAGCCCACGACCATCGGGACACAGGTATAAACGGCAGAGCCGCTCACTGTGCTGCTGGTAGCGAGGAGGGTTTGAGTGATAGAGTTACCGCTGCCGGCGGAGGCACCGCTGACCCCATTTTGAACGACCGTCCAAGAGAAAGTTGCGCCCGGCGCGTTGCTGCTAATCATAATATTGGTCATATCGCCGGAGCAAATAGTTTGAGTGGCGGGCGTGACGGCGATATCTGGCAAAGCAATAGTAACAGGAAGGCTGAACGTTTTGGAGCAGTTGAGGGCATCTTTGACAGTGAGCGTGACGTTGTAAACGCCAGCAGAGGCATAGAC
>JAYWGG010000305.1:0-13365 GCA_043778415.1 Saprospiraceae bacterium | reverse complement strand
GTATTTACGAGTGTCACAAAAATCTACGAAATGCAAATTTTTGACCGTTGGGGCAACCAAATTTTCATCGCTCAAAGCGACGGAATCCTCGCTCCACGCTGGAACGGCAACGCCCTGAACGGCAGTCGCCTCGACGCAGGCGTGTATATTTACGTCCTCAAAGGCGTGTGCGCCAACGGCAAACCATTCGTCACTTCGGGCGACGTGACGTTGGTGAGGTGAATACTTGCGCCTAATTCAGTCTGCATTAATAGCCGACTGCTTCAGTCACAACGAATAACGATTGGTACTGGCTTTAGCCTAAATAATTTGCTTGTAGCGAGTGTTTGGCTAAAGCCAATACATCCACCTATCTTTTATGCAACAGCTAAAGCTGTTGTCAATTCATAGAACTATTTAGGAACAGCTTCTTAAAAAATATTCTTGACAGTTTGAATGCAACTCAAAAAAAAAGTAACTTCGATTTTGGCGTTAATTTTCGCAGAAAAAATTATCTTTGCGGCTCGAAAATGGATATAATTTTTTTTATTCATTAAAATGAATCGTTTAAAATAATTTTATGGCACTTCAATGTGGTATCGTCGGCTTGCCGAATGTAGGAAAATCTACCCTTTTTAACGCACTTACGTCCGCAAAGGCGTTGGCTGCCAACTATCCTTTTGCGACCAAAGAACCCAATATTGGTATGATTACGGTACCCGATGTGCGTTTGGACGTGCTGACGGAATTGGTGCAGCCCCAAAAGGTGCAGCCTACCAATATCGAAATCGTGGATATTGCGGGCTTAATAAAGGGCGCGAGCAAGGGCGAAGGCTTGGGCAACCAGTTTTTGGCAAATATCCGCGAAGTGGACGCTATTATTCACGTTGTCCGTTGTTTTATTGACGACAATGTAGTCCATGTAGATGGCGGCGTAAATCCTGTGCGCGACAAGGAAATCATAGATATTGAGCTGGGTTTGAAGGATTTAGAAACGCTCGAAAAGCGTGGCGACAAGCTCCGAAAAAGCGCGAAAGCAGGCAACAAAGACGACCAAAAACTACTGGAAATAGTAGATGCTTTGCTGATACACATAGGCGATGGGAAGCCAGCGCGCTCGCTTCCACTCGACGACGACGGCAAAGAAACTATGAAAGAATTGATGCTATTGACCTCAAAACCAATACTTTACGTTTGTAATGTAGATGAGCCTTCGGTAAAAAATGGCAATGAACTGACGGCGGCGTTCATGGAAGCGGTGAAGGGCGAAAATGCCGAAGTATTGTTTGTGAGTGCTGCCATCGAAGCCGATATTGCGGAACTTGACACCAAAGAGGAACGTTTGGAGTTCATCGAAGCGATGGGTTTGGAGGAAGCCGGCGTGAACCGCGTCATTCGTTCTGCCTACAAATTGTTGAATTTAATAACCTATTTTACGGCAGGCGTGAAGGAAGTGCGGGCTTGGACTATCCTAAAAGGGACGAAAGCTCCGGGCGCGGCGGGCGTGATTCACTCCGATTTTGAGAAAGGTTTTATCCGCGCGGAAGTAATAAAATACGATGATTATGTGAAATATAAATCGGAGTCGGCGGTCAAAGAAGCTGGTAAAATGGGCGTAGAAGGCAAGGAATACGTCTGTGCGGACGGCGATATTATGCACTTTCGTTTTAATGTGTAACTGTAAAACCGATTTTTGAACGCTCAAAAAATGGATAAAAGTCTGAATAAATACATCAGTGAAACCGGCTTTTGTTCGCGCAGAGCGGCGGATAAGCTGATAGAAGAAGGACGAGTTTTGATAAACGGTTTGGTGGCGCGCAAGGGAAATCGTGTTTTGCCCGATGACGAAGTGCTGCTCGACGGTCGAAATCTATCCGCTCGCCCCGACACCATATATATTGCGTTCAATAAGCCGCGCGGCGTGACTTGCACGACAGACCTCAAAGACAAGTCGAATATTATTGATTTTTTGAATTTTCCGCAACGTATTTTTCCGATTGGGCGATTGGACAAACCGTCTGAAGGGTTGATTTTTTTGACCAACGACGGTGATATTGTCAATAAAATCCTTCGTGCAGGAAATAATCACGAAAAAGAATACATTGTGACAGTCAATAATCCGATAGATGACATTTTTTTGAGAAAAATGCGCGACGGAGTTGCCATCTTGGATACCGTTACTCGCCCCTGCAAAATACAAAAATTGGGCAGCCACAAGTTCAATATTATTTTGACACAAGGCTTGAACAGGCAGATACGGCGAATGTGCGAAACGTTGGGTTATCAGGTACAGACACTCGTGCGCGTACGTGTGATGAATATTTCGCTCCAAAATATCCCGCTCGGCAAATGGCGTTATTTCAACGAGAGCGAAGTAACTGCGCTCCACAATCTGTTGTCCAATTCTTCAAAAACAGAAGAAGCGTCAACCACTTGGGAAGAATAAAAATAATTTTTTTTACGCCAACCATGACATTAAATATTCGTTCCAAAACGTGTTTTTACTTTTGAGCCAAGCGTATTTCCTCAACACGCCCTCTCGCTCAAAACCCGCTTTTTCGTAGATATGAATCGCTTTTGTGTTCCCTTCGGAAACACTCAATTCGATGCGCAGATAACTTTTTTCTTTCGCGTAGTGTTGAATGTCGGCGAGCATTTTTTGTCCGATTTTTTTGCCAGCGTAGTCGTGACGAATCGCCAGACCGCCCAAATACAAAATATGTTCGCAGCGAAAAGTAAGCGGATAAAGTTTGAACATTCCGACTGCAACGCCGTCACATTCGTAGATAAATTTTATTTTTTGAGTAATCAAATCGTTGAAAATAAGTTGAAATTCCGCTTTTTCCATCGGTTCGTAGAGCAAAAAAGGATTGGAAATTGGGTGCATATACAGTTCATAAATGAACGAAAAATCATCTGAATTGGCAGGTCTTATCATTTGTAAAAAAATAATTATCAAAAAAATTGTGGCGTAAAAGTAAAGTGTTTGCGATGAGCAAAAATAAAAATAAATTAGAAATTACCATCAAATAATCTTTGAAAAGCATGAAATTAAGTCTGGGATTTTCGCCGTGTCCGAATGATACTTTTATTTTTGACGCTATGATTCATCAAAAAATCGATACCGAAGGGCTTGAGTTTGAGGTCGTGATGGCAGATGTAGAAGCTCTGAACCAAATGGCATTTAACGAAAAATTAGATGTCACAAAATTAAGCTATAACGCTGTTGCTTATTGCCTCCAAAACTATATCGTACTGAATGCTGGCTCGGCTTTGGGGAACAGCTGCGGACCGCTTTTGATAGCAAAGAAAAGGCTTTCGGACTCGGAAGTAGAAACATCTACGATTTCGATTCCCGGAAAATATACGACGGCAAATTTCTTATTGAGTTTGGCTTTTCCCAAAGCTACTCAAAAAGTAAGTACATTATTTTCAGAAATTGAAAATAATGTACTCAATAATACGACAGATGCGGGCTTAATTATCCATGAAAATAGGTTCACTTACGAGGCGAAAGGATTGCTGAAAATTATAGACTTGGGCGAATATTGGGAAAACAGGACGGGATTTCCGATTCCGCTTGGGGGTATCGTGGTGCGAAGAAATTTTACGGACGAGCAGCAGCAAAAAATTAATCGGGTACTTCGGAGGAGCGTGGAGTTTGCTTTTCAGCACCCGACAGAGAGCCTCCAATTCACGAAACTTCATGCGCAAGAAATGTCAGAAAGCGTGATGCAGCAACATATAAAATTGTATGTAAATGATTTTTCGGTAGATTTAGGCGAAAAAGGACGTTTGGCAGTAGAAAAATTATTTGCTATTGGTACAGAATTAAATATTATTCCCGCACAGTCCGAGAAAATATTTATCAATTAGAAACGCACTATTTTTCAAAAATTATACTAACATCTGCCAATCGCTCGTTTGATATTTCATACATTTACAATTCAAAAAAATTAAAACGACGACATGGATAAAATAACGATTCTTTGGGCTGATGACGAAATTGATACCCTCAAACCCCAAATTCTGTTCCTAAAACAAAAGGGATACGAAGTTATTACCGTCACCAACGGTTACGATGCGGTGGAAGAATGTGAGAAAAATAGTGATATTGACGTGGTCTTTTTGGACGAATCTATGCCCGGAATCACGGGACTCGAAACCTTGCAAAAGATAAAATCTACCCAAAATACGCTGCCCGTCGTGATGATTACAAAAAATGAAGCGGAGCATATTATGGAAGAAGCGATTGGGTCGCAAATCTCGGATTACCTGATAAAGCCCATCAATCCGCACCAGATTTTGCTTACTTTGAAGAAAATAATTGACAACAAACGCTTGGTGAGAGAGAAAACAGCCTCTAACTATCGGCAGGATTTTAACAATATTTTTCAGCAAATCAACAGCAATCTCAACTGCAACGAGTGGGCGGATATTTACAAAACCATCATTGACTGGGAGCTGAAATTGGACGAAACGGGGACGGGCGAAATGAACGAAATCCTGACCATGCAAAAGAGCGAAGCGAACTCGGAATTTTCTAAATTCGTGGCTAAAAACTACAAAAGTTGGGTGGCTGGCGTGAACGACGCGCCCGTGATGTCCAACAATCTGCTCCGCAGCAAAGTGTTTCCGCGCATGGACAACGAATGTCCGACTTTCATACTTTTATTGGATAATTTGAGGTTCGACCAATGGAAAATTATTGAGCCTATTGTGACAGAGTATTTTAAGGTAGAAGAGGAAGATTTTTTTTACAGCATCTTACCAACCTCGACACAATACAGTCGAAACGCGATTTTTGCAGGAATGATGCCCGCCGAAATCGAGTCCAAGTTTCCGAACTGGTGGCTCAACGACAACGACGAAGGTGGTAAGAATTTGCACGAACACGAGCTTTTGACGGAGCAGTTGAAAAGGGTTTTTCGGAAAGAAATCAAACATGATTATCAAAAAATAACCAATGTCGCCAACGGAAAACTTTTGCAGGATAATATTTTAAATTATTTAAAAAATGACCTAACTGTGATAGTCTATAATTTTATAGATATGCTGTCACACGCACGCACGGAAATGGAAGTTTTGAAGGAATTGGCGGGCGACGAAACCGCTTATCGGTCGCTCACTCGGTCGTGGTTTTTGCACTCGCCGCTTTGGTCAGCGCTGCAAAAAATCGCCGAAAAAAACGTTCAATTAGTCATTCTTACCGACCATGGGACGATTCGGGTCAAGCAGCCGTCGCGCGTGATTGGCGACCGCGAAACGACGACTAACTTGAGGTACAAAGTCGGGCGCAACCTTCAATACGAAAAGAAAGATGTGCTTGAAATTCGCGACCCCAAAGAGGTCGGGCTGCCACGTCCCAATGTCAGTTCGGCGTTCATTTTTGCGAAGCAAGATTCGTATTTTCTATATCCCAACAATTACAACCACTTCAACAATTACTACCGAAATACGTTCCAACATGGCGGTATTTCTTTGGAAGAAATGATTTGTCCAGTGATTCGCCTGCGTTCAAAATAAAATGTCACAAATTTGATGAAAAAAGAAGAAATTTCGGATTGGTTTCAGTCCCTACAAGACGATATTTGTAGTCAGTTGGAAACTGCCGACGGCGGTGGAAAATTCGTGGAAGACGCTTGGGACAGAGACGGAGGCGGCGGCGGAAAAAGCCGCATCATAGCTGGTAATCACATCGAAAAAGGTGGCGTTAATTTTTCAGCAGTATATGGCGACTTGCCCGAAATAACAGCAAAAATGCTCAAAATAGCTGCCGACAATACTTTTTTTGCCACAGGTGTTTCTATCGTCTTGCACCCCAAAAACCCATTCGTTCCAATTATCCACATGAACGTCCGCTACTTCGAAACGAGCGACGGCAACTGGTGGTTTGGCGGCGGTATCGACCTCACGCCAGCGTACATTCAAGAGGAAGATGCGGCTTTTTTTCACCGCGCATTGGAAACAACTTGTAATCTATACGATGTCACATATTATGAAAAATTCAAAAAATGGGCAGACGATTATTTTTATATTCCGCACAGAAATGAAACTCGCGGAGTAGGAGGAATTTTTTTCGATTATCTGAATGAAAAAAAAGGAAAAAAAACAGAAATATTCGATTTTGTGAAAGCTATTGGGAACACTTTTGCGCCGACTTACTTGCATATTTTGGATAAAAATAAATCCAAAATATTCAGCGAAGCAAACAAAAAATGGCAGCTGATTCGCAGAGGACGCTACGTAGAGTTTAATTTAGTTTGGGACAAAGGCACGAAATTCGGACTCGAAACGAATGGTCGCACCGAATCAATTTTGATGAGCCTACCGCCTTTCGCAGCTTGGGAATACGACTACCAACTCGATGCAGGCAGCGAAGAAGAAAGGACAGTTTTGCTGCTAAAAAAAGAAATTGATTGGTTGAAATACAACACAACACATTGATTATCAATTATTTGCATTGTAAATAAATCGGATTTGCCTCTACGATATTGCTCCGATTGCCTGCTCTATCTTTGATAAAAATCTGGTAAATAAGCGTGTCAATCGGCTTTTGAGTCGAAGGCGTGCAGGGGATTTGGTTCTTGTAAACACAGCAACTCGTGTAGGCGCGGAATGTAATTTCTCCCGAAATTCCGTTGCCTGTTCCTTGCGGCGGAACGTTTGGAATAGCGGAATTTTCGGTCGTGTCGTTGAGTCTTTTGTCAATCACAAAAATATTTGGCGTGTTATTAGTGCTTCCAATATCGCCGTCGCCGTCTGTAAATGTGACAGTGATATAAGTGGTATCTTCGTTAGATTTTCCTTGTTTCATCAAAGATTTTGTAAGACTTTTGAACGCAATAACAGGTTCATTCGGATAATTTGGCGGCTTTGCGCAACCAAAAAAAATGCTTGCCGTACATACCATTACTCCGATTGCAAAAGTTAGATTTTTCATAAAAATTGTTTTTTATTCAACGCCAAATGTGATTTTTTAGTTTGCAAACACACGAAATTATAAGTGATAGTTTAGAAAATTCCTTTCAAAAGTTAGAAAACCAGCTTTTGAGCGGCTTTGCAGCAGATAATTTTGATTCGTTCGCGCTGCAAATTTTTCAGTTGCAAGCGAAACACAACCCAATCTATAAAAAATATTTGGATTTATTGGGCGTAGAAGCAAAAAATATCTGCAAAATAGAAAATATTCCGTTTCTGCCGATTCAATTTTTTAAAAATTATGAAATAAAAACTGGCAAATGGAAAACTGAAAAACAATATTCGAGCAGCGGCACGACCGGACAAACAACGAGTTCTCATGCAGTAAAAGATGAAAATTTTTGTCACAAAATCGCTAAAATTGGTTTTGAAAATCGCTACGGAAGCCTACAAAATTATGCTATTCTGGGCTTACTTCCCTCCTACTTGGAGCGCAATAACTCGTCTTTGGTGAGCATGGTTGATTACTTTATTTCGGAGTCAAAACAGTCGAATAGTGGGTTTTTTCTCGACGATTTCGATAAATTATTTGCGATATTGGCGCAAAATAAGCAAAATAATATCCCTACTCTACTCATCGGAGTCAGCTTTGCACTCGTAGATTTTTCTGAAAAATATAAAATCAGTGACGCAAATAATTTGATAATCATGGAAACTGGTGGTATGAAAGGACGGCGAAAAGAACTTACTAAAAGCGAACTTCATACCTTATTGATCTCGAAATTTTCGACACAACAGATTGATTCTGAATACGGTATGACAGAATTATTTTCACAAGCGTACTCCAAAGGAGCTGGAGTTTTTGTGGCTTCGCCGACTATGAAAATTTTAATTCGAGAGGTTCAAGACCCGCTTACTTTGCAAGGCATTGGCAAAACTGGTGCTATCAATGTCATTGATTTGGCGAACCTTCACACTTGTAGTTTTATTGCTACCGAAGATGTTGGAAAAATAGATGCTGAAGGTAATTTTGAGCTGCTCGGAAGGTTGGATGCATCGGATATTCGAGGCTGTAATTTAATGGTAGAATAATTTATGTTTTTAAGAAAAATCAATGTCACAAATTTCAAAAATTACGAATCGCAGGAATTAGCTTTTTCTGAACGGCTCAACTGCCTGACAGGACCAAACGGTGCGGGCAAAACAAATATTTTAGACGCTATTTACTACCTTTGTATGTGCAAAAGCTACACGAGCGGTCAGGATAAAAACGTGGTAAAGCAGAACGAAACTTTTTTCAGATTGGTCGGAAACTTTGAAATTGGTGACAAAAAATCAGAAATTGTATTCAAGGTTCAGCCCGGCAAAAAAAAGGAAGTGCTAAAAAATGAATCCAATTATGACAAAATAACCGAACACGTTGGGAATTTTCCAGTCGTAATGATTGCGCCAGACGATACCGTTTTGGCTACAGAAGGCAGCGAGGCAAGGCGGCGATTTTTGGACAATACACTGTCACAGTTGGACGCTGAATATTTGGATAACTTGTTGATTTACAACCGTTTAGTGGACCAACGCAACGCAGCACTCAAACAGTTTTTTGTTCAAAATAATTTTAGTCCAGAGCTTTTAGAAAGTTATGACGAAAGATTAGTGCCGCTCGGAATTTTTTTATTTCAGAAACGTGTTGAATTTTTCGAGCTATTTTATCCAATTTTTCAAAAATTTTACCGATTTATCAGCCTCGATGCCGACGTGGTGGAATTAAGTTACGAGTCAAAGCTAAAAAATCAGCATTTCGGAACACTTCTGAAACAGAATATCTCGAAAGATAGGATTTTACAAAGGACTTCGGTAGGTATTCACAAAGATGACTTAATTTTTGAAATTAAAGGAATGCCTATCAAAAAATTTGCGTCACAAGGACAGTTAAAATCATTTATTTTAGCCTTAAAATTAGCACAATTTGAGTTATTGAAAAATAAAAAAAGTGTTTTTCCTATCCTACTTTTAGATGATATTTTTGACAAATTAGACGAAATCCGAGTGCATCGCCTTCTCGCGCTTTTGAACGAACAAGGCTTCGGTCAAGTATTCTTGACAGATACGCACAACGAAAGAATACAGTTGATAATCAAGGATTTACAATGCGAATCTAAAATATTTTATGTCGAAAACTCTACTATTAAGCTACAATAAAAAATTATGAGAAGCCAAAATGAAATGTTGTTGAAAGATGTTTTGAGCAATATGATTAAAGAATATCGCCTGAAAGCCAATCTAAATGAAACAAAAATCCAGAGCTGCTGGGAAGAAGTAATGGGAAAATCTATTGCCAATTATACTACAAAAATTGAACTCAAAAAAAATATTTTAATTCTAAATATATCCTCTGCTTCGCTGTCACAAGAGCTGTCTTTTCGTAAAGAAAAAATTATGCAACTTATCAACGAAAAGTTAGGGGAAAAATGTGTCCGTGAAGTCCAAATTTACTAACAAAGTTCTATGTTTTTAGATACCGAACTCATCATCAATCCCGACGGAAGTATTTACCACCTCTGTCTGAAGCCAGAGCAGATTGCCGACACTGTTATCACAGTGGGCGACCCCGACAGAGTGGCGGAAGTTTCTAAATATTTTGACAAAATAGAGCATATTGTGACACACAGAGAATTTGTCACGCATACTGGATATTTCAAAAATAAACGACTGTCTGTTATCTCTACTGGCATCGGAACGGATAATATTGACATCGTGCTGAACGAGTTAGATGCACTCGTAAATATTGATTTTCGGACGCGGACGCTCAAGGAGAAATTAACTTCCCTTCAAATAATTCGCATTGGCACTTCGGGAGCTTTACAGCAGGACATTGCAGTGGATACGCTGGTAATTTCAGAATTTGCATTGGCGATAGACGGCTTAATGTGCTTTTATGACTTTGAATCAACGGAAAAAGAAAATAAAATATTATCGGATTTGCAGAATTATTCAAGGCACAGTGACTTAAATTTTCCACTCCCTATTCAGATTTTTGAAGGCAGCGAGAGCCTAATATCGACTATCAACTCAAGTAAAAAATTTACTGCGGGAATCACTGCTACCTGTACTGGCTTTTATGCGCCGCAGGGACGAACTTTGAGAGCCATGTCACAAAATATTGATTATTTGAGTAAATTATCGCAGTTTAGAACGTCCGAAAACTTGCGCATCACCAATCTTGAAATGGAAACATCGGGAATCTATGGACTTTCAAAGGTTTTGGGGCATCAAGCTGTTTCGTGCAACGCAATCTTGGCGAACAGAATGACGGGAGAGTTCAGCGCGAATCCCCAAGCGACAGTTGAAAGTCTAATCACGCTGGTTTTGAATAGTCTTCCTTAAATTAATTTTTGATGCTACCAAACTACTTCTTGCCGATAGCCCTTTTTCAGCAACCACTTGTTGTGATTAATGAGTATTTATCCATATTTGAAAGCTCTCCAATCCTGATTTTTATATTTATTATTTTGGCGTTCATCGTTCTTATCCAAATAATACGCTGTATCGAGTTAGCTATCAGAAGCAGATTAGAAAATAAAGAATTGCAGCAAAAACGCTCTATTTTGGAGCTTGAACAGAAAATAACCGTCGCCAATCGGCTGCAAGTAGAACTCGAAGAACGAGATTTTGAACAAAAAAATGTCCTCGCCAAATTGGAGCAAGAACTGGCGCAATCAAAGCTCAATCCACACTTCGTTTACAACTGTCTGAACGGAATATTGACCTTTATTTATGCCAAAGAGTACGAAAAAGTCAAGCATTATTTACCGCGTTTTTCGAGATTGATTAGAAGCTCCATAGAGCTTTCTAAAAATAATTTTGTGGATTTGCAGACCGAAATTTGTTATTTAGACGACTATTTGGCACTCGAATCCATGCGGTTTCCCGAAGATTTTAGGTATAAAATTCAGTTGGACGACGCACTTGCTACCGATATTCCGTTTTTACCGACACTAATGATTCAAATTTTTGTCGAAAACGCCCTCGTACATGGAGTCATGGGCTTGGATAAATCAAAAAAAGGCGAAATTATTATCAGATTTTACCCTATTTCGGAGTATCGCGTGGGCTGTCAAGTGATTGACAACGGAGTCGGACACAAACAAGGGACTCATAATAAAGAAAATGAAGCCAAAAATTCAATAAGTTATGTCGAAAAAAAATATTCTTTGGGATTAGATGTGACATTCAAACGAATCAAACTTTTGGAGCAGCTTTTCGATATTAAAATTGAGTTGGATATTTCAGAAAACACCGAAGCAGAAAGCGGCACGATTGTCACACTTTCGTTTCCATTGCTAAACAAAGAAAATAACCCTTTTAGGCAATAAAATTTTACGAAAATATGTTTTTTTTATTTTTTATTCTGAAAATATTTTTATAAATTTGTACTTTTAATGTTTAATCCAATGAATCGAATCTGGAAATTAGTTTGTGTCCTTATCTTGACGTATGTTTTTTTGGCAGGACTTTTATTCCCGCTCAAACCGGGCATTTTGAACGTATCACCCAATAAAATCGCCGCCGGAAATACCGCAACCTTCCGTGTAGAAGGTTACAATACGCTTTTTTTGCGCAGCAGCCCTGCGGAATACCGCGCGTGGCTGAAGCTGGATTCGAGCGTAGTCTTGGCAGCCCAAAACGTCAAAACTACGAGCGACGTAGCTTTGGATTTACAATTCGATATTCCCAAAAATCTGCCTTTCAAGGGGACAGTAACGGATTTCACCCTCATTCTGGACGACCCTTACAACGGTACTTCCGTCCTTCCGAGCGCAGTTTTTGTGACCAAAGACAGCTCCATTTCGTCTGAAACATCGCCCTTTCAGTCCGCCAAAATCAGTAACTTAAATACCAAAAAAGGCATTAACTTTCCGTACCGAAATATCCTTTCCGAAACCATTCGCAACACCTATTTTCACGTTCCGTTGTGGTTCGGCATGATGATTTTGTTCGCATTTGCCGTTTATTATTCTTGGAAATACTTGACTACGCAACAAATAGAATATGACTTCAAGGCAGAAGCACTGACCCAAATCGGTGTACTTTTTGGCGTACTCGGCACCATCACAGGTGCGATTTGGGCAAAACACACTTGGGGCGCGTACTGGAGTTGGGACGTAAAGCAAAATATGTCCGCCATTTGCATCTTGATATATATGGCGTACTTTGTGCTGCGCAACTCCTTCGACGACGACGCGCAGTCCGCCCGATTGGGTGCGGTCTTCAATATTTTTGCCTTCGCAGCCATGATTCCACTGCTTTTCGTTATCCCGCGCCTAACGGACAGCTTGCACCCCGGCAACGGTGGCAATCCCGCTTTTGGCTCACAGGATTTGGACAGCACGATGCGAATGATTTTTTATCCCGCCGTCATCGGCTGGACGCTGCTCGGATTTTGGATTGCAGACACCACTTACAGATACAAAAAAATAAATTTCAAAATGCAATTTTAAGAAATAAAAATAGTTTTTCATTTTTACAAAAAATAAAAAAACTAAAATTATGTCGCAAGTAGCGTCCAATTAAGCGCGCTTAACCTCTCGAAATAAATTGTCCGTTTCCCTAATTCTTCTGCCAATCAAAACAATAAAACATGAAAAAAATCGTTTCCTTCGCATTGTTATTTTTACAAAGTACTTATTTTTTTGCACAAAACGAGTCCCAAAATAACGACTTTATGCGCAGCACAGGCAAGATAAACGTAGTAGTAGCCGTGATTTTTGCCACATTCGTAGGAATTATATTATTTTTAGTCCGAATAGATAAGAAGCTAACCAAATTAGAAAATCAAATTAAATAAGTATGAGCAGTAGTCCGAATGCCAGTTTTTACGAAAGCGTAATGCGCAATTTCGATAAAGCAGCCAAACACACCGACCTTCATCGAGGTCTTTTAGAGCAAATAAAAGTTTGCAACGCCGTATATCAAATCCATTTTCCCGTCAAAATGGGCGACGAATACCGCGTTATCGAAGCCTATCGTGTCCAACACAGCCACCACCGAATGCCCACCAAAGGCGGGATTCGCTACGCAATGAGCGTGGACCAAGAAGAGGTGATGGCACTCGCCGCTTTGATGACCTACAAGTGCGCCCTTGTGGACGTTCCTTTTGGGGGTGCCAAAGGAGGTATCAAAATCAATCCCAAAGAATTTACCGCCGGAGAGCTGGAAAAAATAACACGCCGATACACCACCGAGTTGATTAATAAAAATTTTATCGGTCCCGGCATCGACGTTCCTGCACCCGACTACGGGACTGGACCGCGCGAGATGGCTTGGATTTTTGATACCTACCAAACTTTCAAGCACGGCGAAATAGATGCCTACGCTTGCGTGACGGGAAAGCCTGTAACGCAAGGCGGGATTCGGGGAAGGACGGAAGCGACTGGGCGCGGCGTTTTTTATGCACTTCGTGAAATC
>JAYWGG010000304.1:0-4054 GCA_043778415.1 Saprospiraceae bacterium | reverse complement strand
TTTATTTTGCCTTCGGATTGACAGGTTTAATCTTTGGAAAATTCTTCACAAACTGGCTCGATTACTACGCCGAAATCCCGTACACCATCAAAGATTTTGGTAGTAATCTGTTCTTTCTCACTACCTTTAGTATCAATATTCAAACACTTATTGGCTACCAAACTCCAGTATCCTCCTTGATGGTAGGGCATTTTTGGTCACTCGGCATCGAAGAACAATTTTACTTAATTTGGGCACCCGCCATGTATTTATTCAGAAAAAATATATGGATAATTATAATTATTTTTATCACAATCGGACTTATTTGTAATCAAATCCCGCCCGAATCGGTCAATCAATATTTTCACTACTTTTTTACGCCCAACCGATTTTATCACTTCGGAATCGGCGCAGCTTTGGCTTACGGAATACGGCTTTTCCAAAACGATGCCACCAAAATTATTACTCAAAAATATAGAGACTATTTTGAAAAAAAATTTAGTAGTGTGACACACTTAATTTCTACTAATTATTTTAAATTTTCATTTTCGATAGCTTTGCAATTAATTTTTTTAGTTCCAACCTGCCAGTATTTATTCGGCAATTTCCATTATACCACCTTTGAACGCACCGCGCACGGATATATTTCGGTAGGCATTATATGTGTGGCTATCACCAAATTTTCCGTATTTGAATGTTTGTTTTTAGAATCAAAAGCCATTAAATATTTGGGTAAAATATCTTTTGGAATCTATATATTTCATCTTATCACGATTTATATTTGCTTTAAGTTATTGACTAATTGCGGTTTTTATCCATTTACGACTCTTTTTTATTGGTTGCTTCCACTTTGTTCCACTGTATTGACTGTCTTGTTGTCCGCTATTTCTTATCAGTTTTTTGAATTGTATTTTTTGAGAAAAAAAGAAAAAATGTGACTTTAAAAGTCACTTGTCAATTTTACAAAAAAAATCTACCTTTGCATTATGGATACTGGACGAATCATATTAGAGAAAAAACAATTTGAACTCACCACGAGTCGGCTTTGCCATCAGCTTGCAGAGCGGCACGACGACTTTTCGAATACCTGCATCGTCGGAATACAGCCACGAGGAGCTATTTTTTCAGACTACTTGGTGTCACAAATTCGAGATAAAATGAAAATAAATAACTTGGATTATGGTAAAATAGATATTACTTTCCACCGCGATGATTACCGCCTTAATCCATCGCCAAAAGCAAGCAAAACAGAAATGGACTTCAAAACCGTCGAAAATAAAAACGTAGTTTTGATAGACGATGTCCTTTATACAGGTCGGACCGTGCAGGCAGCTTTGAACGCTTTGCAAGATTTTGGGCGACCCAAAAGTGTCGAATTAATGGTTTTAGTGGATAGGAGATTCAACCGACATTTGCCCATACAGCCCAATTATACTGGCATCGCCGTTGATGCACTCGACGAAGCATACGTAAAAGTAGCTTGGAACGAGAATCCAGAAAACATCTGTTGTATTTATTTATTTCCCGAAAAATAATACTTTTTTAATATGCCTTCTCCTCGCTTCAGCACACAACATTTATTAGGAATCAAAAACTTATTGCCCCAAGATTTGGAGTTGATTTTTGAAACCGCCGAAAATTTTAAGGAAGTCATCAACCGACCTATTAAGAAAGTTCCCTCTTTGAGAGATGTCACAGTTGCCAATTTATTTTTTGAAAATTCTACCCGTACTCGCATCTCTTTCGAACTCGCCGAAAAGCGTCTCTCCGCCGACACTCTCAACTTTTCAGCCTCCGCCTCGTCGGTCACAAAAGGCGAAACGTTGCTCGACACGGTCAATAATATTCTGGCAATGAAAGTAGATATGGTCGTAATGCGTCACCCCGCTCCCGGCGCAGCTATTTACTTGTCAAAAAAAATAAAAGCAAACATCATCAATGCTGGCGACGGAACCCACGAACACCCTACGCAAGCACTTCTCGACGCTTTTTCGATGCGTGAAAAAATAGGCGATTTGGCAGGCAAAAAAATCCTTATCGTAGGTGACATTTTACATTCAAGGGTCGCATTGAGTAATATTTTTTGCCTTCAAAAACTGGGCGCGCAAGTGAAAGTCTGCGGTCCGCCGACCCTAATTCCCAAATATATCCAAGAACTCGGCGTGACGGTGGAGTGCGATATCCAAAAAGCACTGCAATGGTGCGACGTAGCCAACGTGTTGAGAATCCAATTAGAACGCCAAGATACTCGCTTTTTTCCGTCTCTTCGAGAGTATTCACAGTATTTTGGTATCAATAAAAAAATGCTCGACCAACTCGACCGCCCCATTGTAGTCATGCACCCTGGACCCATCAACAGAGGCGTAGAAATCACTTCCGACGCAGCCGACTCCGCACATTCCATAATTTTGGACCAAGTAGAAAACGGAGTCGCAATCCGCATGGCAGTTCTTTTTTTGTTAGCCACCAATAAAAATTAATTTATTTTGTCAGCACAAGATTTTTAAGATTTAAAGATTATCAAGATTTTTTCGCTTCTTTATTAATTTCAATCTTGTAAATCCTAAAATCACGTAATCCTGTTCTGGATTGGAGTATTTATTTCTGATACTTTTTATTATAAACTCGATTAAATTCAAGGCTCAAACCGCCAAAATTAATCAACAATCCGTCGGCGATGTTGTAAGCCTCGCAGTAGTTAATAGCTTGGGCTTTGTGAACAGGTTGCAATTTTTCTACGGCTTTCAGTTCTACCATCACTGCATCTTCAACAAAAAAATCCACCCTTCTTGTACCGATGTCAACACCTTCATAAAAAATCGTCATTTCCATTTCTCGTTGAAAACTCAGATTCTGCTTTTGCAATTCAATAGCCAAAGCTCTTTGGTATATCACCTCTTGAAAACCGTTACCAAGAATATTATGTACTTTCATAGCACAACCGATAATTTTGTGAGTTAATTTATCTGTTTCTTTTGTTTCCATCGTTATAAGTATTTTTTTAATTCCTGAATTTGAATCTTGCCCTTTTTAAAAATTAATCAATGGTTTTAACTTCCACGCAAACTATTTATTTCCGCGTTACACCTTCAACTATGCCTATACGAATTACAAATATACTTTTTATTTCACAATAATTATATTCTTAAAATTAATATCACCGCCATTTAAAATTTTATTTTTAATTACAATTTACGCCAATAAAAATATTTTACACTCTGTAAAATCTTTTTATTTACTCAATTAAAAGATTTTGAAAAAAATCTCACAAACCACAACTTAAAAATATACGAAAAATTACCAGTCCCAAAACCATTTTTATTTTTTACTGTTTGTAAAAATAAAAATAACAACAATGGAAAGTTTAGTAAACAAAAGCATATTAGTCGTCGGGGCGACAGGCGGAATAGGCTCTGAAGTAGCCAAAATGCTCAAAAACTCAAAAGCAAATGTCTTCATTTCTGGAAGAAATGCAGCAAAACTCAACCAGTTGGCTGCCGAGATAGGAATCCCCATCCAGCAAGTATTAGAGTTAGATATTACCGATTCGAGTTCTGTTGAGAGAGCCGCCGAAAAGCTGTTTTCGCAGGTCGAGAGTTTGGATATTCTCATCAATTCGGCAGGAATTGGCATCATAAAACCTTTAGAGTCATTGACTTACGAGGATTTCAGCCACACCCTTGACGTAAATCTGAAGGGCACATTCTACTTACTCAAATCATTTTTGCCAAAAATGAAAGAGGTGAAAAAAGGACTGATTATCAATATGCCGGGCGTGTTGGGCAAAACACCAATGGCGGGCGCGGCAGCATATTCTGCCTCAAAATACGGGCTGAATGGAATGTTAAAGTCAGTTCGGGAAGAACTCAAACGGACGGATATTCGCATCACGAATATTTATTTGGGCGGAGTGGACACGCCTTTTTGGGAAAATATTGACCTCAAAGTACAAAAAGATAAATTTATTTTGGCGCAAGAAGCAGCCAAAGCCGTGTGGTTTTTGTGCCAACAGCCGACTTCTGGCGTGGTTTCAGAAATGGTTATTCAACCCTTTAATCACCAAGCAATCTAAAAT
>JAYWGG010000303.1:0-4079 GCA_043778415.1 Saprospiraceae bacterium | reverse complement strand
TTTCGCAATTTCGACGTTCACCTGAGACTCGTTGGTAGTTGTTGGCATAACAGTTTTATTATTTTTGCAAAAGTAAAACTCTCCGCCCGAAATAGTTCTTTTTTTGGGCAAACAAATTTACAAGGAATGAAGAAAAAGTCGAGTACTTTATTTTAGAGCTAACCCAAAACTCTAATTTCCTAAAAAACAATAGCATTTTGGACGTAAATATCTTTTTAATAAAAACATTTTTAACGAAATCTTCCCCCAACGCTCCTGCTCAAAATGCCGCCTTTAATACCTCAAATACTTTTTGCGGATTTTTTGAAACGCTTGCAACGACGGCTGCCAAGTGGCTTGGATTTCGGCTGCACTTTTACCGCTTTGTATCTGTTGTCGCGACAAGTCGGTGCCAGCTAATTTGTCGAAAAAATTATTTTTTAGAAATTAACAAAAATTTGGATTTGTAACAATAAATTTGTTATTTTATGATAGATGTACTTTTATTCTGTAACCCAAAGAGTCCTGTGTGCTTGAGCGGTAGGCATACAGGATTCTTTTTTTAACTTCTTTTACGATGAAAAAGATATTTTTTTTATTCGTATGTCTGCTCTTTTTTTTCTTCTCCTCTTTTGCTCAAACCAATTTAGTTCCCAATCCATCTTTTGAAGTAATCTCAACCTGTTCAGCTTTTGGTTTTGACGGTGAAATAACCTATGCAATTCCTTGGTTCAGTGCATACTTGACCCCAGACGTATGCAATTCGTGTGCTGGCAGCGCTCCCGGCACATTTGGAGTGCCTGTTAACAGATATAACTGTAAACTTTATCCACATTCAGGCAATGGCTATGCAGGCTTGCAGAATTATGACGTAGTAGGGCGGACGACTGAATATATGGAAGTACCACTTAATAAAATCTTAAAAAAAAATAAACAATATTTTGTATCATTTTACGCAGCCTCTGGAAATTGTGTAAATCCATACCCTTGTTATTCTGATGGAATTGGGTTAGCATTTTCCGACACTCTATTTATTGGAGTCAATACATTTGGCGTTGATGATACTCCCAACTATACACCAGCAGCAGAAAATCCATCTGGAAATATTATATACGATAGCACCCAATGGACAGCAATTTGCGGCTTGTATAGGGCAAGAGGTAGCGAAAAATATGCTATTGTCGGTAATTTTAAGTCCAATATAAAAACCAAAAGTTTATACTGTTTAGGCGCCAATTTTTCCTATCTCTACATAGACGACGTAGGGGTGTATGAATTTGACGTTGTGCCAGATACTGTTCTGCTCTGCGCAGGCGAGCGCGTGGAGGTAGGAAAGAAATTTTTAGATGCGACTTATCGGTGGAGCAATGGCTCGACCGATAGCAGCATCGTTGTTAGTCAAGCGGGGCGTTACATCGTGACCGTGACCATAGATAAGTGCAGCGCGTCCGATACGGTCGTGGTAGTAGATACCCAACAAGACGACTGGCTTCCTTTTTTACCCAACGACACCCTGCTCTGCAAAGGCGAAAAGCTGAATATCAAGCTACCAACTATCAACGATTACCGATGGTCGGACGGCGACACGTCAAACCAAAAAATCATCAGCAAAGGTGGATATTATGGATTAGAAGTTAGGAATCGCTGCAAAACTTGGCGGCACGACTTTGACGTGACGAGCAAAGTCTGTGAATGTCGCATCTATGTTCCGTCTGCATTTTCGCCCAACAGCGACGGCATCAACGACGAATTAGAATATTATATCCAGTGCGATTTTCCACACCGAATCCATCGTTTTCAGGTATTCGACCGATGGGGAGTTCTTTTGTATGCGACATCGGCAGCGGACGGACAGATTGCTCGTTGGGACGGTACGTTTAGAGGGCAGCCTCTCGGAGCGGGAGTCTATGTGTGGTCGCTGGAGTACGAATACACACGCTCCAACGGCGAAGTTATCAACGATGTCCTTTCGGGTGATGTTAGTATTTTGAAATAAAATGATATGAAGGAAACAAGCCCAAGTCTGCCCCTAATACCTCAAATACTTTTTGCGGATTTTTTGAAACGCTTGCAACGACGGCTGCCAAGTGGCTTCGATTTCGGCTGCACTTTTACCGCTCTGTATCTGCTGTCGCAACACGTCGCTGCCAGCTAATTTGTCGAAAAAATTATTTTTTAGAAAAAAATTCTTTCGGTCTGGAAAATTTTGGTACGCCTGCAAAAGATAAGAAAGCTGAAATTCTTCGGTTTTCAGTTGTTGCTCCGAAATATTCCGAAGGTCGAATCCTCTACACAGTTTTCCGCTCCAAAGTGGTTCTTTCGCGCCCGCGTGAGGCGTTGGGGTAAACGAAAAATCGGTATTTTGTAGCTCAAAATGCCCAAAAACTTGGAACGGAAAGTCCGTACCGCGCCCAACGCTCATCTGCGTTCCCTCCAACAAACACAGCGACGGGTAGAGTAAGATAGCTCGGTCATTTTGTAAATTCGGCGACGGACGGATAGGAAGATGTACGATTTTTTTTCGGTCATATCCTTGACAGTCAATAACTTGCAAATTACATTTTGCTTTTTGCGCCAGCCAGCCTTCGCCGTTTATCATCGTAGCGTATTCGCCTATCGTCATGCCATATACCATCGGGACAGGGTGAAGCCCGACAAAAGAACGAAATTTGGGTTGCAAAATCGGACCCGCCACATAGTGACCGTTGGGGTTCGGGCAGTCGAGGACAATCATCGGAATATGCTGCTCGGCGCAGGCTTCCATCACATAGTGAAGGGTAGAAAGATAGGTAAAAAAGCGCACGCCAACATCTTGAATGTCAAAAACAACAAGTTCTATGCCGCTCAAATCTGCCGAGTCGGGCTTTTTTTTGTTTCCGTGAAGCGAAATAATTGGCAGTCCAGTCAGAGGGTCTTTGCTGTCGTTGAGTTTTTCGCCTGCGTCACCGTCGCCACGAAAACCGTGTTCGGGAGCAAAAATTTTTTTTACTTCAATATTGGCAGCTAAAAGCGTGTCCAACAAATGCCGATTGGCGACTACCGAAGTGGCATTGGCGACCAATGCGATTTTTTTTCCTGCCAACAAATGAAAATACAGCTCGGTTCGCTCCGCGCCACTTTTGAGAGCGGTTGCTGCGGTATCTGCGATGTTGGCAGTCGGAGCAGTCGTATTTTTTTTGCTGCACGATGTGGTAGAAAACAACAAAGCTACCGCCAGCCAAGCGGTTTGGAAAGAGAAATTGAACAACATATTTTTGTTACAAATTTAAGTTTTTCGTTGTTTTTTCTTCGCAGCAGGAAACAAAATATTGTTCAAAATAAGGCGATAGCCCGGCGAATTGGGGTGCAAACTCAGGTCCGTTTCCGGGTCGCCGACTCTGTGTTGATAGTCTTCGGGGTCGTGACCGCCGTAGAAAGTCCAAGTGCCTTGCCCAAAAGAACTGTGTATCAGTCGCGCCTCGCTTGCGGGCTTATTTTCGCCCAAAATCAGAACTTCGGGCTTGATGTATTTGCGGACGAAAGCAGTTGTTTGTCCCATAAAACCCTTTATAGTTCGAGTGTGATTTTGGGTGAGCATGGTCGGAATGGGGTCCCACTTGGCGGAATAATCGAAAAGTGTGAAATAATCCTGCTCGGGATTGACACGGCGACCGTTTTCGGGACTGTTATCAATAGACGAATATTCGTAAGTCATCGGATTTTTGACGAGTTGGAAGTCCTGAAAGGCGAAAGTTTTTGAAAAGTCTAATTTTTCTTGCGCATTGGGGTCAGCACCATCGCCGTCGAATATAGATTCACAAATATCTGTCCCGGCGGCTGCCGAGGCTATGTCCCAAGTGTCTGTGGCAGAACACATTGTAAACATAAATCCGCCACCACCGACGAACTCGCGAACTCGATTGACGACCGCAAGTTTTAGTTTTGACACTTTTTGAAAGCCCAGACGGGTCGCCAACGCTTCGGCGCGGCGTTGATTTTCGCGGTACCACGGCATTGTGTGGTAGCTTGCATAAAATTTGCCGTATTGTCCCGTAAAATCTTCGTGGTGCAGGTGCAGCCAGTCGTATTTAGGCAATTTATCATTCAGTATTTCCTCGTCG
>JAYWGG010000302.1:0-4081 GCA_043778415.1 Saprospiraceae bacterium | reverse complement strand
CGTTGGCGGGGTCAGTAGTCAAAACACTGGCTTTGGTGAGCAACGGCAAGTCGCGGCTCAACTGCACGCAGGCTTCGTTGGAAGGCAAACTTTCGACGTAATTGTAGGGCTGATTGGACGCAGAGCGGCGCGCAAAACCAGCCAAAACTCTATAGCAATAGGTGCGACCACGCTCCACATCAACGTCTTTGAAATAATATTTTCCGTTCACTATTTCCGTCGTGCGAGGCTCGATTTCGGTATATCCTCTTCCCGCCAAACCATTTTTGCAGGTGTCTGGCGGAAACGGATTGCTCTCCAATTTTCTCCAAACCGAAAATCCCCAAAAATAATTATCCGCAGGAGATTGACATTTATACGGATTTTGCCATGTCACTTCTACCTGATTTAATCCAGCTTTTGCCTGTACGTCCAAAGGTGGCGGGCCGACTACTTTG
Source organism: Saprospiraceae bacterium (assembly GCA_043778415.1). Taxonomy (GTDB): domain Bacteria; phylum Bacteroidota; class Bacteroidia; order Chitinophagales; family Saprospiraceae; genus JAYUHK01. Next base: position 3,644 of record JAYWGG010000302.1, on the reverse strand, counting down.
ATTCTTACCGTTTTGAGGGTAGATAAACCTGTTGTATCCAAAAAATTGTCGGTCGCTTTGAAAACGACCGAATACGGTTGGTCAGAAATATGCTCGCAAGTAGTCGCCCACACGAACCGCCCAGTGTCGGGAGGAACTTGATAATTCGGATTGACCAAGAATTTGGCGGGACTAATCGCTACGATAAATGGACCTCCGAGCGCGTTCAAAATAACTTTTTGCTGCGGGTCAGGGTCGTTGGCGATGACATCAAAACGCACCGTATCGCCTGCTATCACACATATTTCGTCTTTCACTTTGATAGTCGGCGGACGATTGTTACAACTTTTTATCAAAATTTGCATATCCCGAATCATCGTATCTATCGCCACACCGTTGCGATATTCGATAATATACATCGCAATATTGTATTCGCCAGCTTTTTGTGGCGCGTCCCAGATAAAATCTCCTGTCACAGGATTCAAGTTTATTATATTATTTGGTCCCGCAAAAATTTGATTGGGATAAACATAATTTGGTACTACCAACCCAACGGACTGCAAAGGCGTGATGAGTTCGTAGGCAAGGCTATCGCCGTCCACGTCGTACGCATTGGGATTGTGGATAAAACGCTGCCCGACGCAGCCAATATCTATCGGCGGCTGGAGCAGAATCGGCGTACTATTTCTCCCCTGAAACTGGCTGCTCAACAGCGTATAGCTGGTTTCTAAATGGAACGGAACGGACTCCGAGTTGGGAGCATTGACGTTCAAGATGCCGCCATTGCGGTTCGGGTCGGTCATCGAAATCAGGTAAGTCCCGAGTCCGGGATAGTTGTGTTCTGTGACGTATTGGTTTTTTTTGGTGTCATTTGGCAAAAATTCGCCGTTGCCGCCGCCATTGGTGCGTCGCACGCCCGTAGGAGGAGTACCGTCACCAAAATTCAGTTCCAACGTATCTCTATCGGCTGGCACACTGCTGGCTTTGGTGTAGGTGGTAATCGTAATTTCGACCCGCAACGCACTGATTTGGCGCACCGTAATCTCTCCAGCCCTGTTGTGAGTAGCCAATATTTTTGTCACAAAAAGTGAAAAAATTAAAATAAATAAAAATAATTTCTTAATATTCATAACCCCTATTTTTTAGTCAATCGATATTTTGCGCTTTTCTAAAAGCAGTAGCCTTGTGATGCGTCCTTCATAAAACAATCACAATATACAAAAAATTGTTCAGATAAAAATTTTTGGGCGTAAATAATGTATTACCTTCGTCGGTATGAAGAAAAAAACACTTGTAGAACTTCAGCGAATATCGGCGACCGAATTTAAAGCTACCCAAAAAATCCCCGTCGTGCTGATATTGGACAATATCCGTTCCGCGCTCAACGTTGGCTCGGCTTTCCGCACAGCCGACGCTTTTTTGGTAGAAAAAATTTGGCTTTGCGGCATTACCGCCACACCGCCACATCGCGAAATCCTAAAGACTGCTTTGGGCGCAACCGAAACCGTAGATTGGGAATTTGCGGAGCAAACCGCAGATGCTATTCGTCAGGTAAAAGAAAAAAATTACAGAATTTTTGCAGTCGAGCAAGCACACAACAGCGTCCTGTTAGATGACTTTGAAGTTACAAAAAACGAAAAATATTGTTTTATTTTTGGAAACGAAGTTGGCGGCGTATCCGACGAAGTCGTCGAATTATCAGAGGCTTGTGTCGAAATTCCACAATTTGGTACCAAACATTCACTTAATATTGCAGTCTGTGTCGGGATAATAGTTTGGCATACCAATCAGTTATTTTCCAAAATACCGTAATGTTTTAATTCAAAAGCAACAAAAGTTTATACTATGAAATACTTATTTACTGTTTTAATATCACTCTTTGTGACTTCTATTTTCGGACAAATTTCCGGAAAAGTCAACAACAAAGACGGTGAACCGTTGCCTTTCGCAAGCATCTATGTAGAAAATACATCTCGCGGGACTACGACCAACGCAGAGGGCAAATATTCGCTCGACCTAAAAGACGGAAATTATACTATTGTGTTCCAATATGTTGGCTATCAGCGATTTATAAAAAAAATCACGTTAAAAAATACTTTAGTTTTGGACATTTCGCTCGAAGATATTTCTACCGAAATGAAAGAAGTCGTCATAAAAGCCAACGCCGAAGACCCCGCCTACGCCGTCATACGAGAAGCCATTGCGAAGCGAACTTTTTACCAAAAATTAATAAAATCTTACAGTTGTGAAGTCTATATAAAAGGGGTTCAAAAAATGCTAACTGCTCCCAAAAAATTGATGGGACGAGATTTGGGCGATTTCGGTGGCGCGTTGGACAGCAATAGGCAAGGCATCGTGTATCTCTCCGAGTCGCTTGCCAAATATTATTTTGCGCAGCCCAATCAGAAAAAAGAAGTTATGATTTCATCAAAAGTGAGCGGACGGAGCAACGGGTTCAGCTTCAATCAAGCCTCCGCGATGGATTTTAGTTTCTACGATAATTACATCGAAATCCAGCGTCAAATACTTTCTCCGATAGCCGAAAACGCGCTTAATTATTACCGCTACAAATTACTCGGAACTTTCTACGACAACGACGGAAAACTCATCAATAAAATAGAAGTAACTCCCAAAAGAAAAGAAGACCCAACATTCGCAGGGATTATCTATATCATTGAAAATCAATGGAATATACAAAGTACAGATTTGTATGTAACGGGAAAATCCATCAAACAAGATGCGTTGGACACGCTGTGGATTCGGCAGGTTCATGTACCTTTGGAGGGCGATAAGTGGCGGCTATTTTCACAAAAAATTGATTTCAAATTTGGCTTATTAGGCTTCAAATTAGCGGGTAATTTTACGGGCGTTTTTACGAATTATGACCTTCATTTTGAGGCAGAAAAAGGATTTTTTAACTCTGAATCTTTCAAAGTAGAGCGCGATGCGAATGAAAAAGACAGCACATATTGGAATAATATTCGTCCTGTGCCGCTCACAAAAGAAGAAAATAAAGATTATACAAAAAAAGATAGTTTGCAAATAGTCAGAAAATCCAAAAGTTATTTGGACTCTTTGGATAAAGTTCGGAATAAATTTACTTTTTCAAGCGCTGTTTTTGGATATACTTTTTCCAATTCGTACAAGAAGTGGTCAGTCAATATTCCGTCGCCGATTTTCGCTACACAATTCAATGCAGTGCAAGGATTTCATGTCACACTTGGAGCGATTTATAAAAAAAGATTCGATGATATTAATGCTCGTTGGTTTGAGATTGCTCCGAGTGCTGATTATGGCTTCGTAGATGAGCGTTTTCGCGAAAAATTACGGACTACTTTTCATTTCAATCGCCTGAACGACAAGGAGTTATCGCTCGAGTTGGGCAATAAAAACGTGACTCAATTCAATGAAGAAAATCCATTGAGTCCCACGCTCAATTCGTACTATAATTTGATTGGTAAAAAGAATTTTTTGAGAGTTTTTGAGAAAACGTATGCAAAAATTAGCTTTCAGCAAGAAATCATTAATGGCGTTTTTTTGAAAGCCGAAACGGAGTACGCTCGTCGGGCGGCTTTAGAAAATCACACCAATTATAGCTGGCTCAAACGCGACAAAGTTTATGAAGCAAATAATCTACAAAACGCTGACAATCAACTAATTGACTT
>JAYWGG010000301.1:0-4083 GCA_043778415.1 Saprospiraceae bacterium | reverse complement strand
TTTTTATTGTTTTCAATAAATTTCAAATAGAACATCGAATACTCGTCCGACAACTTATAAATAATGTCGTTTTTGGCTTTTTCAAACGGAACAAAACTTCGCGCGCCGACGGAATTTTTGCAAAAACTTTAGAATTTATACAGAGCACTTGATTTTTTTGGTTACTTTTCTTCTCCTTCCCCTCTGGGGAAGGTCGGGTTGGGGATAAAAAAAGGTGACAAAAACCAAGTAAATAGCTACAAGGCTAAATTCAAATGAACCAATTTAAAATCCTTGCGTAACAATAGTGATTAATATTGTAAATAACTGATTATCAATTAGTTGCGGCATTACACTATCACAAACAACTCTGTAAGAATACTTAAAAAAGTTAGAGTTTTCGCTCTACGCTTTCAACGTCTGCCTCCTCAAAATCTGGAAACCATTTGCCCAACTTTTCGCGAGCTTGCTGTCGCACGTCTGTGTTGATGTAGGCGGCGACTGTCACCAATCCAACGCTCATCACGCCCAAATCGTCGGTGTAGCCAATGAAGGGTGTAAGGTCAGGGATAGCGTCAATCGGCGACACGAGATAGCCCAACATTCCCAAAATAATGCTTTTCGCCCAATACGGCGTATCGCTGCGCCGATACGCGTGATAGAGCAAAAGGGCAGTATAAACCACTTTTACGCCTGCTTTTCGAGCGAATCGCTTCAGTTTTCGCCAAAAACTTTGTTCTGAAAATTGTTTTTTGTAAGGTTCTAAATCGAAGTTTTCCATAGACCAAAAGTACGGACTTCCGACGGATTCTGCAACTATTTTCGACCAATGGAGCGGCGACAGCCGACGAATTATTTTGAAAAATATATACGTTTTTGTCTGTTTGTGCGTTGTGAAAGCTGAAAATCAAGTAATTTTGCATTTTATCTTTTGACAGCAAACCCGTCCATGCGCTTTATATTTCCCTTTTTTTTACTCTTTTTTTGCGCTCAAAATGCGACGGCGATGCCACATTTTGAATTCACGCCTCTGGCGCGGCGAGCCTACGACAAAGCCTTGAGCTTGCGTTTTGCGGAAGCCTACGGACTTTTGGCGCAAGTGCAAAAGCAAGACCCCGACAATTTGATAGCTGATTTTATAGAAAATTACATTGATTTTTTTACCGTTTTTATCAATGAAGACGAAGATGAATTTCATCGATTGGAAAAAAATAAAGACCGACGGTTGGATAAAATAAAAAAAGGCGACCAAACTTCGCCGTATTTTCTGTACACGCAAGCCGAAATCAACCTCCAATGGGCGATGGCGAGGCTCAAATTTGGGGAATATTTTACGGCGTTCAATGAAGTGAGTTCGGCGCACAAACTTCTCAAAAATAACATCGAAAAATTTCCTGACTTCATCGCCAACAAAAAAAGTTTGGGTATTTTGCAGGCGGCGGCTGGCACTATTCCCGACAGCTATCAGTGGGGCGTGCGATTTTTGAGCGGCATCAGAGGCTCGATTCCCAACGGAAGGCGACTGGTAGAAGAGATAATCGCTTATTCGGAGAAAAATGACTTTATTTTTGAGCAAGAAACCCTCGTAATGTACGCTTTCTTGATGCTGCACCTCGAAAATCAAAGCGAAGAAGCGTGGAAAATTATCCACAGCAGCCGTTTGCAGTCCGCCCAAAATCCGTTGGCGTGCTTTGCGTTAGCGAATGTCGCGCAGCGCACCGGACGCAACGAAGATGCCATAAAATTGCTCGAAAATCGCCCGCAAGGAGCAGGCTTTCACCCATTTTATTTTCTTGATTATATGTTCGGCTTATCCAAACTTTACCGCCAAGATGCGGACGCTGACAAGTATTTGTTGCGGTTTGCGCAAAATTTTAAGGGCATCAATTACCTCAAAGAATGTTATCAGAAATTGGCTTGGCACGCGCTCGTGGTACGCGGCGACGCAGCAGCTTACAAAAGTTATTTGGCACAATGCAAGACGCACGGAAAAACCAATATCGGCGGCGACAAAAATGCACAACGGGAAGCAGAAAGCGGTAATTTGCCCGATTTGAATTTGCTCAAAGCGCGACTTTTGTTTGACGGCGGCTACTTCGTCCGCGCCGACGAAGCCTTGCGGACGACTTCGGAGTACAATCTTCCGACCAAAGACAAAAAATTAGAGTACCAATATCGAATGGGACGTATCCAGCATCGGCTCGGCAAAACAAGCGAAGCCGTCCGTTTTTACCAAAAAACTATTGACGAAGGACGCTACGAACCTTACTACTTTGCCTGCAATGCCGCCCTGCAAATGGGGCAGCTCTACGAAGACCAACGCCAGCGCGAAAAAGCCAAACAATATTACCGCCTCTGCCTCGACATCAGCCCCGACGAACACAAGACGGGACTCCACCAAAAAGCAAAATCTGGTTTAGAACGTTTGAAATAAAATTTTTGATTACATTTGCGACAGGTTGCAAAGGTCACAAAGGAACGCAGCAGCAGTTTCGGATTGCCACTTTCATATTCTAAAAAATAACTTATGTATCCTGACTTGTCGTATATTTTTCACGCCCTTTTCGGCACCTCCGTTGGTAACTGGACTTCGATTTTTAAGACTTTCGGTCTGTTTTTGACCTTTTCTTTTTTCGTAAGTGCCTACTTTTTATTTCTCGAACTGAAAAGAAAAGAAGCGGACGGATTGATTGCGCCTATCCGCGTCAAGACGACGATTGGGGCAGCAGCGACTCCGACGGAAATCATCTCCAACGCCTTTTTGGGATTCCTTTTGGGGTTCAAAGTGCTTTATGTCGCCCTGCATTGGGCAGAGTTTCAGACGGACGCGCCGAGTGTCATCTTGTCCTCAAAAGGAAGTTGGTTGGGCGGCGCAGTCGGTGCTTTGCTTTATGGTGGCTATCAATTTTGGATAAAAAAACAGGCGCAACTCCCAGAGCCCGTCGAAAAAGAAGAACTTTTCCACACCTACGACCGCATCGGAGATATTACGATGGTGGCGGCAGTGTCGGGCATCTTGGGTGCCAAAATATTTGCCATTTTTGAAGACATGAATTTGTTTTACAAAGACCCGCTCGGGCAGCTTTTTTCGGGAAGCGGTTTGGCGATTTATGGCGGCTTGGTGGGCGGTTTCATCGGTGTTTTTTGGTATGTCCGCAAACTCGGTATTCGCCCAATCCACGTCATGGACGCTGTCGCGCCCGCGCTCATCATGGGCTACGCAACAGGGCGACTGGGCTGTCACTTTTCGGGCGACGGCGACTGGGGCATCGCCAACGAAGCAGCAAAACCAAACTGGTGGATACTTCCAGATTGGCTTTGGGCGTTCAGCTATCCGCACAACGTAGTCAATGAAGGAATCCCGATACAAAATTGCATCGGGCTGTATTGCAGCGAATTATCCCCCGCCGTATTCCCGACTCCACTCTACGAAACTGCGATGGCACTCGCTATCGCCGCTATACTTTGGGCATTGCGCAAGCGCATCAAGACGGCAGGCGTGCTGTTTTGTGTCTATATGATTTTGAACGGTTTTGAGCGATTTTGGATAGAAAAAATACGCATCAATCCAAAGTATGACTTGGGAATTTTGCAGGCTACGCAAGCTGAAATCATCGCCGTCCTCATCTTTGTTGGCGGCTTCGTGTTAGCAGCGATTTTGATAAAAAAAGAACGAACAAGCAGTTTTTAGTGATTTGTGATTTGTCGCATAAATATATGACAGTCAATTAGTTACAATTTTTTTGAAAACAATTACTCCAAAAAATATAAAAATAAACGCAACTCACAAACAGCCATATTTTGAAACCTGAAAACGATACATGGGCGGAAACTATCCTCGAATTTCAGCATTATTTGATGCTCGAGCGGTCGCTCTCCGAAAATTCTGTCGCAGCTTATCGGAGCGATGTAAATAAGCTTGCGCAGTATGTAGCCATCAAAAATATCCAGCTTTCGCCCGCCCAACTCCAAAGGACACAGCTTGAAGAATTTATCATTTATCTCCACCAATTTGGGCTGGAAGCCAGTTCGCAGGCTCGACTTATTTCCAGTTTGCGCAGCTTTTTCAAATTTTTACTCATCAGCGACCGCAGCAGCTCCGAC
>JAYWGG010000300.1:0-13520 GCA_043778415.1 Saprospiraceae bacterium | reverse complement strand
TTTATGGTATGACATTCAGAATATTAGCTACCAACTCTTGGCTCAACTATTATGACCAACCTACTTTTATGGAGATATATCGTTCTGAACTAATAGTTCCACCCGCTTCGCCTACTCACCAAAGTGTTCAGACGTATCCAGATTTCACTAATATCGGAAGTGGTACTCTTTGCAAAATAAGATCTACCGCATTGGCAGTACCTGCTACTTGTATGGGAAGTACACCCAATAATAATGCGTCCATCAAACTCAGCGGAGTTACAATAACTTCCGCTCGAGCGACCTTTTCGGGGCAGCCTTATTCTTCAGCTAATTGTTTTACGACTACTCCAGTTGCCGGGTGTGGCACGATAGCGTCGGGTAATGCAACTCTAACTAATACGTTACCCAATCCCGCTGTGCCAACTCAATATACGGTTCGGTTATATCGTGCGCAGCTTTGTTTCAAAGATACCGTTGTGACGCTCAACTCTGCTTCCTGCTCGGGAACGGCTTGTCCGACGACTTCTTATAGGGCATCGACTACGCCCGCCACTTGCACCGGAACTACCGCAAACAGTGACGCAAGAATTTGTATTACCAATATCAACGCAGGAGCTACCGCCAAAGCGAGTTTTTCTGTAGGAGCGACCTATACGGGACCTGCTTTTGCTACTGCTCCGAATATCCCGAATGACAGCTGCGTGGCTATCAATTTAGCCAATCCAGCGACTGCTACGACCTATACCGTCCGCGTATTTCGAGATGCGATGTGCTTCAAAGATACGACCGTAACACTCAATCCAGTGAACTGCGGAAATACTTGTACGCCTCCATCTTTTACAGTAAATGCAACATCAGCAACCTGTGCAGCAGGAACGACAGCCAACTCGAACGCAAGTTTACAGCTTTTCGGCTATACATTAAGTGCGAACTTGCGAGTTGCTTACTCCGTAGGGACAACTTATTCAGGACCAATGTATTCGGCTGCCACCGCTGTACCCTCCACTAATTTTGTTGTTGTTAGCAATCTATCGAATCCCGCATCGGCGACCTCTTACACGGTGCGTCTTTTTACGTCCGCTACTTGTTTTTCGGATAGAACTGCTGTGTTACAACCTACTGTTTGCGGAGGTCCCAATTCGCCTATGACTGTAACGGTAGTGAACGACTCATCAGCTCCGTGTAGTATCAAGTGCGTAGATGTAAAAGTTTCAAACTTTACGGCAATGACTGGATTTCAGTTTTCTTTGAATTGGAATATAAATAAATTAAAATTTTCAAGTATTCAAATACCAATGCAACCTGATACGTTGCCGGGATATAGTCCGTTGGGTAATTTTGGAACTACGGCATCTTTGATAAATAAAGGCACGCTTACCACCAATTTTGAATTTCCGAGCGGAAATGGAGTAACACTTCCCAACAACACAACCATATTCAGGGTATGTTTTTTGGTAGTAGGAAATGGAGGCGATACGGCATCAGTCAGTGTTTCTAAGACTCCACTATTTTCAGAAGCATACGGTATAAATATTCCATACGCGCCGATTCCAGAACAAGTAGGTACGTTCAAAATCACAGGTACTGGAAGTGGAAGTGCTTGCAGCACTGGATTGAGCATTTTTGCATCGATGGAGTCTGCGGTGCAGGGCGATTCAGTTTGTGTAAAAATAAAAGCCAATAATTTTAATGCAGTGACAAGTTTGCAGTATGCAATGAAATGGAATTCAAGCATTATAAAATATCAGAGAGTGAATGTTGTCGCCTTGACTGGTTTAGGACAACTAACAGTGGATACAGTAGGTGGAATTGCGAAATTGATATGGAGCGACCAAAGCCCAACGGCGCAAGGATTGACTCTACCCAACGGCACTACACTCTACGAAGTTTGCTACAAAATATTGGGGTCGTCTGGACAAAGTAGCAATTTCGTATTCGATTCATTACCAAGAGGGGCACCAGGACTTCCAAACGGTTTTCCTATTGAGATTACAGGCAATGTCCCTAATATTTTTCCATATAGTTTAATAAATGGAAAAGTGACTGTCATTAACAACAGTACTACGGGATTTCAGATAAAAGGCGATACTGTTACAGTTTCACCGAATGGTACAGTTTGTGTTCCAATTCGCGTTAGAGATTTTATCAATATGGTTTCTATGTCTTACACGATGACGTGGGATACTAATATTATAAAGTTGGATACCTTTATAGTATCTGGCAATGGCAATCCGATTGGTTTAAGTCCTGTCTATGGAATAGATTTTGGATCTAAAGCACAAGCAAAAAGAGGAAGATTGGGGCTTGTTTGGACTGCTGCCGACGGTGTAAATGGTAAAACTGTTCCCAACGGGACAATGATATACCAACTTTGTTTCAAAGTAGTTGGTAATTTGGGTTCTTCTACGCCGATATTATTTGTCAATAGTGCCACAGAGGTAGCCATATCCTTGTCAAATAACATCACAGATATTACCTCCCAGTTTGCATCTGCGCCCGGTTTGGTGTCAGTGACCGCCGTGCCGCTTCCGCTTGCCGTCACTTCGAGCGTCACCAACCTTGCTTGCAACGCAGTCAGCACAGGAGCTATTACTTTGAATATCACAGGCGGCAGAACGCCTTACACTTTTGATTGGGCAGACTTGGCAGGCAGCAGCGACCCACAAAATCGCAGCAACTTGGCTGCGGGAACGTACTCCGTTACCGTTACAGATGCTTTGTCCGACCAAAAAATACTAACAGGCATCGTCGTGACGCAGCCTAATCCGATTCTGACGGGTGCTGTCCTTACACCGTCCAATGGAAATACAGGCGCTATCACCCTCAATGTGACTGGCGGCACGTCGCCATTTACTTATGATTGGCAAGACTTGACCACCGCTCCCGAGCCAGCCAACCGCACAGGATTGGCAGTAGGGACTTATACGGTCACGATTTCAGACGGAAACGGCTGCAAAAAAGATACTTCTTATCGCATCGTGCCGGGCATTACCATTGTTACTGACAGCGTCGTGAGCGCAGCTTGCTTCGGCACGGCTACTGGTGCAATCTACATCTCCATAGCAGGAAGTGGAACTCCACCTTACAAGTACGACTGGTCGGATTTGGCAGGCAGCAATGACCCACAAGACCGCACAGGACTCGCAGCAGGCACTTATACCGTCATCGTAAGCGATGTTTCAGGCGGCGGCGTGTCACAGACTTTTACCGTCACCGAGCCAACTCCGGTAGTCATAACCGTGACTGGAACTACCCAAACGCCCAACGGTACGGTCAATATCACAGTGGCAGGCGGTACTCCGCCTTACACCTATCAGTGGACTGGACCTGTGGGATTTGCGGGTTCGACTGCCCAAAACTTGACTGGACTCAATAAAGCAGGTACTTACACCGTCACTGTCCGAGATGCAAAAGGCTGTATTAAAACCGCTCCGGCGGTCGTTGCGCAGGGAACATTGCCTATCAATATTGCTGCGCAAGTGGACAGCGTAAATTGCTTTGGAGCTGCGACAGGTAGAATTATTCAAACTGTTACAGACGGTTGCGCGCCTTTCTCCTACGCTTGGAGCGTAGCGGGCGTGACCACCAAAGACTTGATAGGAGTGGTGGCTGGAAATTATTCCTGTACCATTACCGATGTCTGCGGACAGTCAGAAGTCAGGGCTTACACTATTTATTCCAAAGCATCGGCGGCGTTGGTGGTCAGCCTCAGCAGCATCGTCTGCGAGTCGGGCGGCGCAAATGGAAATGGTAACAAAGACGGAAAAATTTATCTCAACCAACCAACTGGCGGCACAACTCCGTACAGCTACAACTGGCAAGATCTCGGACCAAACGACCCAATGCAAGGCTCGCGCGACCGAATTAATAACATAGAAGCAGCAAAATATACCGTTATTGTCACCGATAAAAATGGCTGTGCAGTAGTGTCAGATACGTTCACAGTGCCATTCTGTCCTTTTCCTTTGAATATCAAAAACATCGTCACCAAACCAGTGAATTGTTTTGGTAACAGCGATGGGCAGGTAAAATTTGATATTGAGGGCGGACATCCAGTTTACAGCATCTCGTGGGGCGCAGCTCCCAACCAAAATATTACCAGTATTGACGGCAATGTAGCAATAACAGACTTGGCAGGAGGTACTTACGCCTTTACGGTTACTTTTAACTATAAGGGTGCTACGCAAACTTTGGTAAAAACTATCACGGTCGCACAACCTACGTCGGCACTCAAAATTGATACTGCTATTATTGGTTGCGCACAAAATAACATCATTCCGTGCAACGGAAGTATTGATATTTCGATAAGCGGCGGAACGTTTCCGTACAGCTACAACTGGGACAACGGAACAACCGCACAAGACCTTATCACTTGCCCGGGCGTTCATAAAGTGACCGTTACCGACATCAGAGGTTGTATTTTACTCAGCAGTGCTTATACTGTTGGGACTTGTGTGCCTCTGACCGTCACAGGCATTGTTTCAAACGTAAAATGTTCCAACGGAACAGATGGTGCTATTAACATAACAATCAACGGCGGTTCGGGAACTTACACCACCAAATGGGACAACGGAGCTATGACGGAAGACCTGACAGGCTTGGCAGTAGGAATCTATAAAGTTACGGTTTACGACGCTGCCAATCCAAATGCACTCGGAGTGGCTACTTTTACAGTTGGTCTGAACTCTACGCTCAATGTGGCGGTATCTGTGTTCGGTACTTCTGCGAGTGTGGCAGTGACGGGTGGCATAGGCAATCCTAACAACTACACTTATCAGTGGAGCATTGCGTCCCTTCCCGACACAAGTTTTGTGACTGGACTTTCAACAGGAATTTATAGCGTCACGGTAGTAGATAGTTTGGGCTGCTCAAAAACCGCCGTGTTCACGGTAGATGCGAGTTTGACGGCGACAGTGAATATATTAAAAAATGTTACTTGTTTTGGGGATTGCGACGGACGAGCTGAAATCGTAAACGTAGTCGGCGGAGCTTCTCCATACATTTACAACTGGGACAATGGCAGCACAGGCAACGGCTTTTGCGCAGGCAATCACACAGTGACTGTCACCGACGCGGCGGGTCGAAAAGTCGTACAAACCTTTGCGATAACGGGACCTTCGGACTCTCTGCGGGTAAGCGTACAGACTACCAATGTGACGGTGGCTGGCGGTGCAGACGGCACGGCGGCAGCTTTCGTGAGTGGCGGCACAGCACCGTTCAGTTATCAATGGAATGACCTTGCGAATACGAAAACGCCTTTGGCGGTCAATTTGCCCGTTGGTGATTTGGCGGTTATTGTGAAAGATAAAAACGGTTGCAGTGCTATCGCTATCGGAACGGTAGGCGGCATCGGCAGCGAGTGTTTTGAAAGTATGAAAGTCTTTACGCCCAACAATGACGGGCTGAACGATAAATTCCTCATCAATCTTTGCGACGGCGCAAAAAATCTGACTTTCCAAATCTTCAATCGCTGGGGACAATTAGTCCACGATGCCAGAACTGCTCCAAACGGCGTTTGGGAAGCATGGGACGGCAAAGACCAGAGCGGTACAGACTTGCCAGAAGGCGGCTATTTTTACGTTTTAGACGTGGTAGTAGCTGGAAAAACACAACAATACAAAGGCTCTATCACACTTTTGCGCTAACTCAAATAAAGAAATGTGCCTAAAATGAATTGCTCATTTTTTTCTCATTCCAAATAAAAAATCATCTCATCAGGAACAAATAATTTTACACGAAATTATTTGTTCCTGAACTTTCCCAACTATAAAATTTTCAATATCCTAAAAATGAAAAAATTAACAATTATACTTTCTTTGGTAGCTGCTTTCGCAGCCACCGCCTACGCCCAAGACGAGGCGATACTCTCTCATTATTTGTTCAATCCGACACTCATCAATCCGGGTGCGACGGGTTTCTCCGAAAACCACAATGTTTTTGCGCATTTTAGAAATGGCTGGACTGGCTTTCCGGATGCGCCCAAAACTTATGCTATTTCATACAACGGACCGATGAACAATAATCTGGGCTTGGGTGCAATGGTTTTTTCTGAAAATATTGCCCAACTCAATCGTATTCGGGGACAACTTTCGTACTCGTTTCGCTACAAATTGGGCGACGACTTCAAAATGGGTATCGGACTTTCGACTCAAATCCAACAAACTCGCCTGCTATCTCAAACCAACAATACACTGCTCAATGTCAATGACTTGGTAGTGCAGCGCATGATGGACGGAGTAAAGACATTCGACGCTTCGATAGGAGTTTTTGGGTCTTTGAGCGATAAGTTTTACTTTGGGGTTTCGCTGCCCGGATTGGTCAGCGCGCGCTTGAGCAAGGTGGCAGGCTCGAAAGCGGATAGCAATACGGTGTTCAGCACTTTCCAAATCATAGCGGGCTACAAATACGTTTTGGGGGACATTACTTTGGAGCCAGTTTTGATGGTTGGTCAGGTTCGCACCGCGCCGTTTCAGGCGGATTTGAGCCTTCGTGCGTCTTTTCTCAACGAAGTATTTATGGCAGGATTGGTCTATAAAGCCTATGACAAAGGCGCGGTCGGCGTGCTATTGGGTACCAAATTCAACGGATTCCGATTGATATATTCCTACGATTATTCGCTCCAAAAATTCCAAGAGTACAACTCTGGCGGACACGAGTTCACGGTGGGCTACGAATTTAGTAGGTCAGACAAAAAATTTGACCGACAAAAAAAGTACAGAAATTAAAAAAAATTGGTACTGTTTTTGCAAAGTCATAAATGTCAAGAAGTGACAAGATATTAAAAAGCCGCCTTGTGCGATGCTTGGGGACGAAGAAAAATTAAAGGACTCAAATTTTTAAAAAAAGCGGGTAATTTGTTTTAGATGCGTTCCTTAAAGATGGTTTTTGGGATGGCCTCTCTCTTCATAAGCTGGGAGGGGGGCTTCCTTTTTTTAAATCAAATTGTTGTCGTAAGCCAACTTCAAAATGGCTGGTGTGTTATTGACATTGAGCTTGCGCATGATATTTTTGCGATGTACCGCCACCGTCTGGTCGCTGATAAAAAGCTCTTTGCCAATTTCTTTATTTCCCTTCGCTTTCCCGATGAGTTCCAAAATCTGCACTTCGCGAGCTGTGAGGCGAGATTTTTTGATGAAAGTTGCCTTCGCCTGCTGCGGATTGTTTTTAGAAACTTCTACCGACGCTGCCGCGCTGCTGTGTTGGTAGATTCTGCCGAGAAGCACTTCATGGATAGCAAAAATACAGTCTTTCGCTCCGCAATATTTACTCAAAAAAGAAGTCACTCCATACCGAGCTGCGTCCTGTTGGAGTGCAGGACTGACCACTTCGGAAGTCGGCAGTGCGATTATTTTTGCGCCATTGAGCTGCGACTGGATATTAGAAAGTGCCTTGGTGATGTCTGTTTTTTCGCCAAGTTGGAGGTTGAGCATCAACAAATCTGGCTGATGCCGCTTAAAAATCTCTACCAAGTCCTCGCTGTTTTCCGCCATTCCTATCACCCGAAATTCGTAATCCTGGTTGCTTTGAGCCAGCAGACTTTTCAGTCCGTCGGTCAATAAACGTCGGTCGTCGGCGATGACAATTTTGATATTTTTTTTCATGGTTAGATACAATCTTTGGGAGTTTTCTTATTTCGAGCGGTAAAAATAACTATATTTTGTTTTATTTGCAAAAAAGCACCATACAAAGTATCAAAAATGCGTAAATTTGTTTTAGCTTACATCAAGTTTTAATATGATTCAGAAGTAAATTTAAGCAGTGGGTTATTTTAGACACATTCTTTAACGCCTTAAAGACAGTTCGTAATATCAGAAACAAAATTAATTTTGCCTATTTTGACAACCTTAAAAAAAATCACACCATAATTAGAGAATATGAATGCAGACAACCCAATATTGAATAATCCATATTTAGAGCCATTGATGCACTATGATACAGACAGTGAGGGTAGCTTGGACTACGAGAGTGCTCGCAAAGGACGCAGGATATTTAAAACGGATATAGCTGTAATTCCTACCAAACAAAATGGACAAAAAGAGGTTTTTGCATGGAATGAGGACGCAGCAGTGTATCAGACGCACATTATCAACCTTTGTCGAAAAGAAATCGGGCTTTGGAGAATTGCCAACTACCCCAACACGACAAGAATTACGAAAGAACTTTTGAGTTTTTGGTTTAATAACCCCGAACGATTAGTTACCAAAAAACTATTTTTTGCGCAACAAGAAGCGGTCGAGACTGCCGTGTGGCTCAACGAAGTTGCGTCGAAATCAAATGCAGGGCAACATATTTTGAATTTACTACGCAAGGGGCAGCAAACGGTAAGCGACGACACTGCCGACCAGTTGCCCCGCATTGCTTTCAAAATGGCGACAGGCTCGGGCAAGACTGTTGTGACGGCTTGTTTGATTTGTTATCATTATTTCAATAGACAAACTTATAGAAACGATATTCGGTTTGCAGATAATTTTTTGATTGTAGCACCTGGTGTGACCATCAAAAGCCGTTTGAATGTTTTGTTTGTAGATACCACAAGCGGGAGCGAGAGCAGTGGCAGAGATTATTACCGACTACGCGGATTGATTCCAGCCAGTATGGAACACCTATTAAAAAATGTAAATGCCAAATTGGTCATCACCAATTATCATACATTTCAACCTAAAACTTTACAAGGAAATAAGCGCAGTCCGTTTGATGGGAAGTTCTTGAAACTTGATGAAAACGGCAAAGAAATTAAAACTAATGTGCTTGAAGATTTTGCCCAAGTCGTCAAACGTACTTTAAGCAAGTTCAAAGTGAACAGTAGATTGTTGATTTTTAATGACGAGGCTCATCATTGTTATTTACCAAAGTCGAAAAGTAAAACTACCGACAACGAGGAGGCGGACGAAAACGCACGGGCGGCGGTTTGGTTTAGCGGGCTGAAAGAGATTGCCAAAAAATTTAAGCTACAAGCCGTTTATGACCTTTCGGCAACACCTTACTACCTGACGGGGTCGGGCTACACGGCTTACAGCCTGTTTCCTTGGGTAGTCTCTGATTTTGGTTTGATAGAAGCCATAGAAAGCGGACTGGTCAAAATCCCTTTTCTGCCCGAGAGTGACAACACACAAGAATTAACGATGCCTATATTAAGAAATCTCTATGAGCATGTGAAAGGAGACCTGCCGAAAAAAGGGAGAACTACCGCCAAAAAAGAAGCAAATGCAAGCGGTGAGCAGTACGTTGAATTGCCGCCGAAGCTACCACGATTGGTAAAAGGCGCGTTAGACCAATTTTACAATCATTATGTAGAATACTTTAATGGTGTTAGACAACAAAAAGAGGCACAATCCAATATTTTCTCTGCACCGCCCGTTTTTATTGCGGTTTGCAATAATACGGGTGTATCGAAAGAAATGTACAAGTATATAGCAGGCTACGAATATCAAGATGCAAAGAACGAAACCGTAACGGTGCAGGGCGCGAAAGAACTATTTAGTAATTACGACCAATATAACCGACCCTTAAAACGACCGCCTACCTTGCTCATCGACAGCGATGCGCTGGAAAACGGCGAGCAAATCAACGAAGATTTCAAAAAAATATTCGCTTCCGAAATCTCGGAGTTTAAAAAAGATTATGCGCGTATGCACGGACAGGGCAGCGTTGAAAATATCTCTGATGCCCAAATTTTGCGCGAAGTAGTCAATACCGTTGGGCAGCAAGGCAAACTCGGCGCGCACATTCGTTGCGTGGTGTCGGTGTCGATGCTCACCGAAGGGTGGGACGCAAATACCGTAACGCATATTATGGGCTTGCGTGCCTTCGGTTCGCAGCTGCTCTGCGAGCAGGTAGCGGGCAGGGCGTTGCGCCGTATGAATTACTTTTTGCAGGGCTACGACAAAGACGGCAACCCGACCGACGATAAACGCAAGATTGTCACTGAAAAATTTCCGCCCGAGTACGCCCATATTATTGGTGTACCTTTCAAAATGTTTAAAGGTGGCAAAACCGAGCCGCCGCCGCCGCCCACTAATTTAACGCATATCGCGGCTATGCCCGAGCGACAAGCCGAAATGGAAATTACCTTTCCGAATGTGACAGGCTATCGGGTAGAAAACATAGATGCTGTAATAAGGTATGATTTTAGCGAAATAGAAAACTATGAACTCGTTTGCTCCAATTTCCCTTTGCAAACTACCTCCGCAAGTGCGTTCTCGCCCAAAGAGGAAAAAATGAAAGTGTCGGCTGTTTTTGAAAAACGAGAGCAAGAGATATTTTTTCTGCTCACCAAAGAATTGATAAAAATTCATTTTGCTGACGACGGACACAATCCGCGATTCCAATTATTTAATAAACTGTTACTTATTGTGAAATATTGGTACGAAAACAAAATTATATTGATAGGTGAAAGCGATTTGAAACACAAAAAACTTGTATTTTTTGACGACACCAAAAAAGTAGTCGACCACATTGCGCGCGGCATCAATCCGCAAGACAATACGGTTGAACATGTACGACCAACTTTTAATAATTACAACCCTTTTAGTAGCACCAAATATGTGAATGGCAATACTATAAAAGAGGTTTATCCGACACAAAAAAGTCAGGTGAACTATGTGGTGATGGATAGTGGCTGGGAAGGAATATGCGCCAAAACCTTAGAGGAAATAGAAACGGTAGAATGTTATGTAAAAAACCAATTTCTCGGTTTTGCCATTCCTTACACCAAAGACGGCAAAGACAGACTCTATTTTCCCGATTTCATTGCAAAAGTAAAAAGTAAAGATGGCAAAACCAAAAATTTAATCATCGAGATAAGCGGCATGAGCAACGACAAGGCGAAAAAAAAATGGTTTGTAGAAAACCGTTGGCTGCCCGCCGTCAATGCCTTCAAAGACAAATATGATTACCCCGAATGGCATTTTATTGAAATTGCTAATGACATCAGAAATATCAAAAATCAACTTATCGAAGAAATAAACCAAGTATGAAATCCGAAGAAATAAAAAACCTTTTTGCTCAATTTGAGGCTGTAGCCGCCGAAATAGAAGGCGTAGAATGTTGGAGTGCCAGAGACCTACAAAATCTATTGGGCTACAACAAATGGGAGAATTTTGAAAAAGTAATTCAAAAAGCCAATCTGACCATTTTTCTGGCATCAGGAAGGTGATAGAAGCAGCCAAAACCAATAAAAAAAAGTAAACCATGACCAAAAAAGTAGAATCCATCAAGCACAAAGGCGACACCCGCGCGCACATTCCGAGTAAGGAGGAAGCGGGCTACGAAGAAGCCAACGAAAAAGTAAGCGCGGGCAAAAAAATACTCGAGCTTTCCAAAAACCCCGTAGTTCACCGTGGGCAAGACCCCGAGCTTTTTTGGCTCAACAAATACGGCAACGACGACCGCGACGACCTCCTCCGCGTAGATATTCGCAGCCTATACCGACACGAACACATCGCACCCGAAAACCTCATCAAAAACCTCTACAAAACCGTAGCCGTAGCCACAGCTCCCAATCTGTTTAGCTCCGTAAACGAACTGTTTGGCAACGCATTAGACAAAGACGAACTCGAAAAAGTATCCGAGTACTATCAGCACCACGACGGCTGGACCAACCGACTCATTCAGGGCGACAGTCACCTCGTCATGGCAAGCCTTCTCGAGCGCGAAGGCATGGCTGGACAGGTGCAAACCATATACATAGACCCGCCCTACGGCATCAAATATGGCGGCAACTGGCAGATAAAACTAAACAAACGCGATGTGAAAGACGGCAGCGACGACGCACTCACCGCACAGCCCGAACAGATAAAAGCCTTCCGCGACACCTGGGAACTCGGCATTCACTCCTACCTCACTTACCTTCGCGACCGACTCCTCGTCGCCAAAGAACTCCTCACCGATAGCGGCTCCTGCTTCGTACAAATCTCCGACGAAAACGTACACCTCGTCAGAAATGTCATGGACGAAGTCTTCGGTAGTGAAAATTTTATTGCAATAATTCCTTTTAGGAAAAAAACGATGCCTTTCGGAACAAATTTTATAGAACAAATGGCTGATTTTATACTATGGTATGGAAAAAATAAATTGACAAGTGATAATAAGCCACTTACAAAATATAGATATTTGACCAAACCAGCAAATATCGAAGGAGAATTTCATCACTGTTGGTACGAACTACCAAGTGGTAATCGATATAGAATGACACAAAAAGAAATTAATAATCATTCATTACTACCTTTAGGTGCAAGAGTTTACAGATTAAAATCTATTGAACCCTCTGGTGTCATGCCGTCAGGAATGTATGATTTTGAATTTGAGGGTCGTATTTTTAATCCTCCAAAAAATGGATTTGGAACGAGTAAAGATGGAATGATAAAACTAGTTAAAAAGAAAAGAATTCAGATAGAAGGAAATCGTCTAACTTTCATTATGTATGCTGATGAAAATTCATCTGCAAGTTTAACCACACCATGGTACGATACTGTTGGTGCCGATAATAAAGGATATGTTGTTCAAACAAATACTGAAGTAATCAAACGCTGCATCTTAATGTCTTCCGACCCTGGCGACCTCGTCCTAGACCCGACGTGCGGGAGCGGGACGACGGCGTATGTAGCGGAGCAGTGGGGGCGGCGGTGGATAACGATAGACACGAGCCGCATCGCTATCAACATCGCTAAGCAACGCCTGATGACGGCGGTGCTGCCCTACTACAACCTGCACGACGAAGCAGGCGGCGACATTCGGCAGGGCTTTATGTACAAAACGGTACCGCACATCACCCTCAAAAGCCTCGCAAACGACGAGCCGCCCGCTACCGAAACGCTCTACGACCAACCCGAAACGGATAAAAAACGGCTGCGGGTGAGCGGCGCGTTCACCGTCGAAACGCTACAAAACTACGAGCCTATCAGCCCCGAAAGCTTAGACGCAGAGGTGCGGGTAAACGAAACGGAGGGCGCGTTTGAAGCCGTGATAAAGCAGCACTTGATGAGCGCGGGCATCAAAAACGGCAAAAAAGACGAAATGGTGGTTTTTAGAAGCATAGAACTATTGGCGAGCGCAGCGATACACGCCGAAGGGTTTTATGTGACCAAGCAAGGCGAGGAGAAAGCGTATTTTCATATCGGACCCAAGTTCGGGACGGTGAGTAAAAAATTGGTGAGCGATGCCGTAAAAGAATGTCGCCAACGAGGCGATGCCAACTGGTTGGTGATATTAGGTTTTAGCTTCGAGAGCGACATAGCCGGCGGCACACAAACCACGAGTATGGGCAACTTTGAAGTGACCAAAGTCCGCATACACGACGACCTGCTGCAAGAGGGTTTGAAAAAGAAACCTGCGAAAGGCGCGGCGAGTTTTGTGACTATCGGCGAACCCGATATAGCGATTTACAAAACCGACAGCACAGCAACCGTCGAGATAAAAGGCTTAGACATCTACGACCCTATCAAGGACGAGAATAAGGCGCGCAACGTTCACGACATTGCGTATTGGATGGTGGACGAAGATTATGACGGCAGCAATTTTGTGGTCAAACAAGTATTTTT
>JAYWGG010000299.1:0-4088 GCA_043778415.1 Saprospiraceae bacterium | reverse complement strand
ACATCGGAGCAGTTGCTGGCGAAAGGAAAAATCGTGGTGCAAAACCCGACGGCAGCACCCAACATCAGCTACAACCTCGCCCAAATGCAATCCATGAGTAAATATTTTGAGGCAGGAGTCGCCCAAAATTTTGATACCGTAGTGGTGGACGGGGATTGGAAGGTAAAAATAGATTTTTGCCCTAAAATTGATAGTTTTTCTCCAAAATCAGTTGCAGCAGGGGTTAACGGCTTATCCTTAAATGGGGTAGAAGGGAAAATTACTATTTATGGTTCAAACTTTGGTAATCCAGCATTGGGTTATATTAAACCTCATTTGAGTGATGTTTTATTTCATGATGTTGATTTAGGTTGGTTTCCTGCTGCTGAATTAGACTATATCAGCTGGAGTGATAGCAAAATTGTTGTGGAAGTACCCACTATGAATAAAAGTGGTGATATTATTAATTCTCCCGGCGCATGTACGGGAAGAATAGCAGTATTTAGGACAGATTTTTTTTCAGGGGATACCTGTACTACTTTTTCTTCTAGCGTACTGAAAGTACAATTTGGTATGTCTAATGATTCATGGAATAAAACAATCACTAATTGGCAAGTGTCTTTGGGAAATTTTGAAAATATAAAAATACATGGGGGGAAAAGGCGAAACCTTGTAAATAGCAATGGTATCGGCGGTTACAATGTAATTATTTCGCAGATATACCAAGATACAATAAAAAATAAGGCTGCGGTCGCTCAAATAAGAAATGCGTTAGATGCCTATCGCTGTGAATATAAAATCAACCTAAAAGAAACAAATAATGCGATGCCTAACGTACTGATAAAAAGAGGCACGCTTCCTTTCGGGGTGTCAGGGATAACTATGATGAAGACTATTGATTATTTTGTAAACTGCAGTGAAAATTCTGATTCTGATGCAGCAGTAAAAGAATTTGTCATTTTTATTAGTGAAGCGGTGCTTGATACACTAATAGTCAACGGAGTTACATATATGTTCAATATTTCAAGTAATATTCCATCTAACATAGGCACTATCAACTATACGGATTTGCAGAGAACGCTTATGCATGAACTTGGTCACGCTATCATGCTTCGTCACACAAATAATCCAGAAGATTTGATGGCACCAGGTCAATTAACTCCTGGATATAATAATTTCAATAGGGCATTTTCTGCAAATGATATATTAGGAATTAAACATTCTTATGAGTTAAGTAAGGTAGGTACGTGTTCTTTTGCAGGAATGACTGACTATGAGTGTATTTCTGCGACTCCAGAATATTTAAACAATTTACACTCCATTGAAATTTACCCAAATCCGTCAGAAAACAAAATTTTTATACTAACTAACTCTATCGTTCCTTGTTTTGTTGAAGTAATATCAATAACTGGAAAGATTGAATATTCATGCAATTTCAATACTGAAAGTAGTTTGAAAGAAATAGAACTTCCAGAAAATCTACCTAATGGCTTGTTTTTTATCCGATGTTATGATAAAAATAAACAAATTATAGGTATTAGTAATCTTGTTATTCAGAGATGAAGTACCTTAACCAGTTGCTAATATCAATCATGGGAATTTTGTTTGTGCATGGGTGCTTTATTACAAATAAAGCTGTGCAAGTGCATATTACTAATTGTCACTTTTGTGATAGTTTGAATAAGAATTTACGCACTTTAGACTATCCATATAGAGAAATTGATAAAAATATCACGGGATTACCTCTTGCGCCTTCAGATACCATCCAATATAAATTAACTAAAAAAAAGGATACCATGCAAGTACTAACTAAACAAGAGGTAGAAAATATTAATAAGCTATTTTTCTGTTTTTTGGGAAAATCTGAAAAAGACGTTGATGAATATTTTCCAACTGAAATGGGCAGAATTAATTTTCAGGAAAGAAATCAGCACACTATTGTTAGGCACTACGATTATATTTTAGGTGCTTACTACAAGAATGGTGTTATAAATGATGATACTAACGGGCTAGATAAAAAATTATACGAATTTTGGATAGTTGGATTTCACAGCTTTTCGATGTATTTTACTCTAATAAATAAACAATATATTTATTCTGGAACACGTCAAGATTCTACTAATTTGATAAAATGCTTTTCTATAAAAAAATAACTCCACCCCCGAGCCGCCACTCCGCGAGTGGCGGCTCGGGGGTGGAGTGGCGGGAGGTATTTACTTACGAAAAAGAATATGTTAAAATTTGAAAAATTATGACCCGTTACGTCTATTATTTATTATTCTATCCGATTTTTTTTTCGTGTACGGCAACATTCAACCTTCGGCAGTCTAATATCAAAGAGTCGGATTCAATACCTGAATGTGAAAATCTAATACGGTTTGTTAATAAAAATTGGTTCAAGCATAAAAAATATCCTTGCCACAAAGAATTTGGTAAGTCTTTTACTTTTGCTCAAGATTTTAAGCCTTGTTTGCTCAAGCTGCATAAATATGAGGTGCTGCAAATATTTGGGCAGCCTGATGTGGAGCAAAAAGGTAATTTTAGGTATATTTTTAGTCGAGATTGTGCCAGTAGTTTCTACAACGGACACACCTATTTTGAAATTATTTTTAAAAATAATTATGTCGTAGATGCAGACAGCGGCATTGAACAAATAGCCGAATAATGAGCAGAAATTTTGATTTTTTACGCAATACCCAAATGAAAAAAATATTATCTATCTTGGTATATATTATTTTATTAAGTTGTTCGCACAAACAATCTATAAATAAGGTATCAAACCAATCGAATATTGATAAAATTGACAGCGTCGCCATCGCTAATCCGTGTGCAGAATTGGACTCTCTGATTGCTAAATCATGGCGTTTACCCGACGAAATACACGCAAAATTTTCCTTGCTTTACAAAAAAAATGATACTTTAACAGATTTAATTACAAATCCAAAGTACTCAAAATGCCTAATTGGTAAGCATAAACAGGTAATTTTGGATAAGTTTGGAGAGGCAACCTATAACGGCAATAGGGTAATTCATTATCAATTTCTTCTTCAAAACAAAGGTGAACAATCAAAATGCTTAAAATTTTGGATATTATCGGACACCGTAAGTAGTATCCAATATCAACAATGCTATGATGGAAGATGTGGAAATTAAAAGTTGAGCCTCCACCCACTCCTGCCACTCGCTCTGCTCCACTTCGGAAGCGAGCAAGTGGCGGCGAGAGAGGAGTAATATAATCAATGAGATTACGCCATTCGCAAGCGTAGAGGCAAAGAATGTTTACTCAAATTATCTCTGTAGCTTCGCTGCCGAACAGTGCGGAAAGTTGGCATCAAAATATGCATCGTCCAGCGATAAAAAGCTGAATAACAAAAGAAGTCCCAACAAGAGCTGCGCTCTTGTTGGGACTTCTTTTGTTAGATGCAAATGATAGCCGAAAATAAAAATTTCAAGCGGCTTTTCGGGTACATTCCCTACGGTCGAGTGACGACGATTTTTCTCAAAATCTGACCTGATTCAGTCTGAATTTTCAACACATACAAGCCAGCAGGAATTTCTGTAATCACGATAGGAATATCGAATTTGCTGCCTTCCAACCGCTCTTGATGAACGAGCTGTCCACTGATATTTGAAATATTCAAAGTAAATTTTGTGTTTTCTTTGAATCGAATGGCGACCCCGAACCGCCCGTCCGACGGGTTGGGCGCAATCTCCAACGATTCAAGCGCACTCAACTCTTGGTTAGCGGTGGAGGTAAGCACTACTGCTCCACTTTTGGTACAATTATTCGCATCTGTGACTGTGTATAAATAAGTTCCTGCCGCCAGATTGCCGATATTTGCTGCGGTCGAGCCAGTACTCCACAGGTATTGGTAGTTCGGCGTGCCGCCTACGACGGTCAAAGCAGCTGTCCCATTATTGCCAGCAGAAGGCGTGAAAGCAGAGCTTACCACCAAAAGCGGCGGTTGCGTGACTGTGATAGTTTTGACAGCCGAGCAACCGTTGGCATCTGTGACCGTAAAGGAGTAATTTCCTGCGGAAAGATTATTTTGTGGAAAATTCACTCCGCCCGTAGCATAAGGCGGCGTTCCTCCCGAAATATTCAATTC
>JAYWGG010000298.1:0-13562 GCA_043778415.1 Saprospiraceae bacterium | reverse complement strand
CGCCAAAGATATGGAAATAAAATAAGCGTGACAGCGATTAAAATTCCGTCAATAGAAAATAAAATTACTATATCTTTCCCAACGCTGGTGTCTTGAATCAGCCTCAACGCCGATGCAGAGATTTTTATCAACGTCATAATAATGGGAATTACGGCTGGAAAACTCATGATCGCCATGAGCGTCGAGCTGTTAGATGCTTTGGATGCAATCGAGGAAACAAAAGTGAAAATAACTGAAAATCCGATGCCTCCCAAGCCAATAGCCGTAAAAAAAAGTCTGAAATCTTTTACGGGATTGTCTGCAATAAAACTCAAAAGTAAAAATGTAAGGCAACTTAATGCACTGATTAGCAGTGTGTTATAAAGTATTTTAGATACAAAAATAGCGGACGGGCTAACCAAACTGTAATAGTAAAGTCGGCGACTTCCGTTCTCTTGCACAAAACTTTTGGCAACCGCATTGACCGCCGCAAACAGTATTATTATCCAAAAAATAGGGTTCCAAACCTGCGGTGGAATCCGAATAAACGAGGAAAACACGATAAAAATCGTAGAAACTACGTACAATAAAATTCCCCCGACAGCATACTTCAAACGCCATTCTAATAGAAATTCTTTTTGTAGCAAAAATTTTATTTCGCGCCATAAATTCGTCATACCGCAAAGGTAATGAAAAAGTTATCCGAAAAATGTGTATTTTTGTGCCGCAAAAAATAATTTTCTTTTGCATTTTCATTCGTAAAAACAAATATGGGAAATATTGTAGCCATTGTTGGCAGACCTAATGTAGGAAAATCTACATTTTACAACCGTTTGGTAGGAGAACGGGACGCGATTATTGATAATGTGAGCGGCGTGACGCGCGACAGAAAATACGGAACTTGTGACTGGAACGGTAAGCATTTTGTCGTCATTGATACTGGCGGTTTTGTGGAAGGTTCTGATGATATTTTTGAGTCCGCCATACGCGACCAAGTCCGAATCGCTATCGAAGAAGCCGAAATTTTGGTATTTATGGTAGATGCCAAAAGCGGTATCACAGACTTGGACGAGGAGGTAGCTTCTTTGCTGCGCAAGACCAAAAAGCCAGTTTTTTTAGCCGTCAATAAGGTGGACAATCACCGACTTTTGATGGAAGCAAACGAATTTTGGAGTCTTGGATTTGAAGATGTTTTCTTTCTTTCGTCCATGACGGGAAGCGGAAACGGTGAACTTTTGGACGCAATAGCTGAACGAATTGAAAATTTTATTCCTATCGCTGCCGATATGCCCAAAGTGGCGATAATGGGTCAGCCCAACGTCGGAAAATCATCGCTTACCAATGCACTTTTGGGAGAAGAACGCAATATTGTGACAGACATTGCAGGAACAACTCGCGACCCAATTCACTCTATTTACAACAAATATGGGCATGAATTTATGATAATTGATACGGCAGGAATCCGAAAAAAGGCAAAAGTTCACGAGAATTTGGAGTTTTATTCGGTCATGCGCGCTATCAAAGCGATGGAAGAAGCCGATGTTTGTATCTTGATGCTCGACGCTACGGCTGGCATCGAAGGGCAAGATATGACACTTTTTGGATTGATACAAAAACGCAACAAAGGCGTTGTGATTGTAGTCAATAAATGGGATTTGGTGCAAAATAAGGAAACAAATACTGCACGAGATTTTGAAACTAAATTAAAAGAAAAATTGGCTCCGTTTGTCGATGTACCAATTTTATTCGTTTCGGTGTCCGATAAACAGCGAATTTTTAAAGTCGTTGAGGCGGCGATGGAAGTTTATAAAAATCGTACCGTCAAAATTAGAACCTCCGAACTCAATGAATTTCTGTTAGATGTGATCGAAAAAAATCCACCACCATCACATCGCGGTATGATGATTCGGATAAAATATTGTACGCAGTTGCCGCTTCATTTTCCCGCTTTCGCACTGTTTTGCAATCACCCAAAACAAGTAAAAGAAAATTACAAAAACTTCATCGAAAATCAGCTTCGCAAAAAGTACAACTTTACAGGCGTGCCGATGGCAATATTTTTTAGAGAAAAATAATTCCAGTAAATGACAAATCTGTGACAATTTTATAAAATTGTCACAGATTTACTGTTTATTATCAAATTTTACCCAATATTATCTCTTCTACAATCTCTGGATTAAGCAAAGTCGAAGTGTCGCCAAGACTTGAAAGTTCGTTTTCGGCTATCTTTCGGAGTATTCTGCGCATGATTTTTCCCGATCGTGTTTTGGGCAATCCGCTTACGATTTGTATCTTATCGGGTTTTGCAATAGCACCGATTTCGCGGGTTACAGTAGCTATAACTTCCTCTCGAAATATTTTTTCTTTCTCAATTTGTCTGTCACAAATAACGTAGGCGTATATGCCTTGCCCCTTGATGTCATGCGGATAGCCTACTACCGCCGACTCCACCACAAACGGGTGTTGATTGATGGCATTTTCGACTTCCGCAGTTCCCAAACGGTGTCCCGATACGTTCATTACATCATCAACTCGACCGATGATTCGATAGTAACCTTCTTCATCTCTTCGCGCTCCGTCACCAGTAAAATAGTAGTTTTTGAATGTTGCAAAATAATTTTCGTGGCATCTTTGGTGGTCGCCATAAGTCGTTCTTAAAATTCCGGGCCACGGAAATTTTATACAAAGCAATCCTTCTACATTATTTTCTAAAATCTCATTTCCGTCTTTATCCAACAAGATTGGCTGCACTCCAGGAAGCGGTAAACTGGCAAAAGTTGGTTTTATCGCTGTCACATTTGGTAGGGGAGAAATCATAATTCCCCCCGTTTCGGTCTGCCACCAAGTATCTACAATCGGACATTTATTTTTTCCCACTTGCTCGGAATACCACTGCCACGCTTCCAAATTGATAGGTTCGCCGACAGAGCCGAGCAATCGTAAACTCTCCAATCGGTAAGGCGTAACATACTCCAATCCCAATGCCATCAGAGAGCGAATAGCCGTCGGAGCAGTATAGAGAATTGAAATTTTATGCCTGTCACAAATCTGCCAAAAACGACTTGCATTTGGATAAGTCGGAATACCCTCAAACATAACCGTAGTAGTGCCTGAAAGCAGGGGCGCATACAAAACGTAAGAGTGTCCCGTTATCCAACCAATATCCGCCGTACACCAAAAAATGTCATTTTTTTCGACTTGAAATACGTTTCGGAACGTGTAATTGGTATAAACCATGTAGCCGCCGCAAGTATGTACGACTCCTTTGGGTCTGCCAGTACTGCCAGAAGTATATAGAATAAAAAGCATATCTTCAGCTTCCATTTCGGTAGCTTTACAGATATTTGTGACATGGTTCATTTCTTCGTGCCACCAAACGTCACGCCCAGATTTCATGGGAATAGCTTGTTTGGTTCGATGCAAAACGATTACTTTTTCGATAGATGGCGTATTTTCGAGTGCTTCATCGGCGATATTTTTTAGAGCAATTTCTTTATTTCCACGAAAGCCTCCATCGGCAGTAAGAAGTATTTTACACTCGGAGTCATTGATTCTGTCTTGAAGGGATTGGGCAGAAAATCCACCAAAAACAACTGAATGAATAGCGCCGATTCGAGCGCAAGCCAAGATACCAATGGCTAACTCTGGCACCATCGGCATATAGACGCATACTCGGTCGCCCTTTTGTATTCCGTTGTTTTTCAGCACGTTAGCAAATTGACAAACCTTTTCGTGCAGCTCTTTATAGGTAAGTTGAAGGCTCGCCTCATCGGGGTCGTTGGGTTCCCAGATGATAGCAATTTTATCTCCAAGAGTATCAAGATGGCGGTCCAAACAGTTTTCGGTAATATTCAATTTCGCACCTTCAAACCACTTAATATTAGGTTCAGAAAAATTCCAATCTAACACTTTATCCCACTTTTTATGCCAATAAAAAGTTTCTGCTTCGTCTGCCCAAAATTTTTCAGGTTCGTCTATACTTTTTTGGTAAGCGGCTTGATATTCTTCAAATGTTTTGACGATTTGTGACATAAAATTATTTGGTAGCTCCGACGGGGATCGAACCCGTATCAAAAGTTTAGGAAACTCTCATTCTATCCATTGAACTACAGAGCCAAAAAATTGTATATTTGTGAATATATTTTCAATTAAGGAATAGAAAAAAGTAAACAGTTTGTTTTAGACGCATTCCCAATCTATTCCCAAAACACAAAAGTAATGAATATTGAAGAATTTTCTAATTATTGTCTATCAAAAAAAGCTACGGAGGCAACTTTTCCTTTTGGCGAAACAACTTTGGTGCTAAAAGTGGTCGGTAAAATGTTTGCTATCGTAAGTATGGACAGTGAAATTTTTAGTATTTCCCTCAAATGTGACCCTGAGCGTGCGGAGGAATTGCGGGAGCGATATTCAGAAATCACTCCCGGTTTCCATCTCAACAAAAAACATTGGAACACCGTTGATTGCGACGGAGGTTTGGGAGATAAATTTTTATTCGAGTTGATTGACCATTCTTACGATATGGTAGTGAAAGGAATGACGAAGAAAGAACGTGAAATTTTGTCACAAAATGAATGAAAAAATAGATTTTATAGTAGTCGGTCAGGGGCTTGCTGGGACACTTATGGCAGCACAATTAATTGCGGCTGGACAAAAAATTTTAGTCATTGACGACAGCCATCGGTCTTCGTCCTCGTTGGTAGCGGCGGGTATAATCAATCCAATCACAGGAAAAAGAATTGTAAAAAGTTGGCTGATTGATGAGTTGCTAAAAAGTGCTTTTGTGACCTACAAAAATTTAGAGATTGCGCTAAATTGCGAACTTTTGGAGCCGAAAAATATTATCCGTACTTTGACAGACGCAGCCGACGAAAATGAATGGATTAGTAGAAGTGTAAGAGAAGAATTGGCATATTTTGTAGAAAAAAACGCAAATTTAGACGGTTGGGAAGCGGTCGTAAAACCAGAATTTGCGTACTCCGAAATTCTTGGCGCGCGCGTTGATTTGAGTGCATTGATAACAAAATATAGAGAAATTTTAGACCGAAAAAATCTCTTGTTGGAAGAAAAATTTGACTTTGACAGTTTAGTAATACATTCAAATTCAATTAGTTATAAAAATATAATTGCTGAAAAAATTATTTTCTGCGAAGGTCAGCTGGTTCGTTTCAATCCATTTTTCAATTATTTACCTTTTGAAGTCAGCAAAGGCGAAATTTTTGAGATAAAAATACCTAATTTCGAGAGTAATAAAATTTATAAAAAAAATAATATTCTTATAAATCAACAAAAAAATAGTAATTATTGGGTTGGAGCTGGTAATTATTGGGATTTTCAGAATGATATGCCTTCGGAATTAGGTTATACAGATTTGGTCAATTTATTAGACGAAATTTTGGGTGTTCCTTACGAAATAGCGCATCACAAAGCCGCAATTCGTCCAAGTACCAAGACCCGAAGACCATTTTTGGGCAAGCACCCAAAGTATGATAATTTATTGATTTTCAATGGTTTAGGGGCAAAAGGAACTGCACTTGCACCATATTTTTCTGCGCATTTGTGCAATTTTATTTTTGACAAAAAACCATTGATGCAAGAGGTGGACATTGCAAAATACGATGCTATTTTTTGGGAAAATCTTGACAAAGAAAAGTCAGCATAGACGGCAAAGATTTGTCCCAATAATCCCAGTCGTGTGCACCTTCCGACTCCTCATAGCGATGCGCAATTTGCGCCGCTTGAAGTTTTTGATGAAAGCTGCGATTTACTTCCAAAAAGAAATCTTTGCGACCACAATCTACCGAAATCCGTAGATTTTCAGGAATCTGATTTATCATTTCTGTGACACAGTTTTTTGACCATATTTCTTTATTGTCCACATATTTTCCCAACCTTAATTTAATATCCCACTCGTTGGGAAATGGACGAAAATCCACTCCGCCACTCATACTACCAGCTGCTGAAAATACGTTTGGGTGGCGAATAGCAAGGTACAACGCTCCGTGACCACCCATACTCAAACCGCCAATAGCACGAAATTTTTTATCTTTCAAAGTTCTATAATTATTGTCTATCCATGTCACTAATTCGGAAATAATAAAAGTTTCATATTTGAAATTAGAATCAATCGGACTATCAAAATACCAACTGCCAA
The DNA here is from genome assembly GCA_043778415.1 of Saprospiraceae bacterium. Classification (GTDB taxonomy): domain Bacteria; phylum Bacteroidota; class Bacteroidia; order Chitinophagales; family Saprospiraceae; genus JAYUHK01. The sequence goes on along the minus strand of JAYWGG010000298.1, from coordinate 7,429 downwards.
AACCGCCGTCGGGACAGACGAAAATAGCATTGTTTTTGTCCGATAAACTCTGAATATCTTTTGCATCTGTGAGATAATCTGTATAATTTCCACTGTGACCGTGCAATAAATAGACGACGGGAAAGCGTTTTTCTGAATTGCTATCGTAAGATTTTGGGAAAACCAAAGAAACTGGAATATCTTTGTGCATCGCCGCGCTATACACTTTGTTGTCTTGTTTGATTTTTGGCGCAACGCTCTGACAATCAGCTACGTGTACCAAACTGACCAAGATTGAAATTTTCAAAATATTAATTATCATCAAACTTTTTTATATTAAATTTATGAATATTTATTCGACATCAAAATTAAGCAGAATTTCTCATTTTTTGAGTATATTTTTTTTGTTTTTATTCTCAAAAATTGCTGTTTCTCAAACTACGACTGATTCTATGCCAAGCAAGCCGATTGAAATTTACAATGACTTTAATGTGACACCGATTTTGTCAAAATTAAATATTCCACTCAATATTGACCGTTGGGAATTGGAGCAAAGTATCAACAAAAAAATCGTCGGCGCGCTGTACGAAGATTACAGTTATACGGACAATGATAACGATAATTTGATGGTAAAAGTGTTGAAAACACAGGATATTCGGATTGGTTTTTATGGGCAGCAGATTAACTATACCGTACCGCTCAATATTTGGTTGAAGAAAAAAGTAGCCTTCACAGAATTGGAGGGAACCGGAGAAATTACCATCAAATTTGTGACAGACTTTTTGGTAAAAGATGACTGGTCTTTGGAAACAAAAACGCATGTAGAAAGCTACGAATGGAACAAAGCTCCTGTGATGAAGATGACCAGTTTTGACGTTCCGATTCGTTATTTGGCGGACGTGGTGATAGATAAAAGCAAATATAAGTTGGCGGCGGCGATTGATGCGCAGGTAAAATCTTCATTGGACTTGAAAAAAAATATTCAAGAAACGTGGAATACGATGCAAAAGCCAATTTTGATGTCGCCAGACTACAAAATGTGGGTGAAATTGACTCCAAAAAATATGACTATGTCGCCTTTAGTGACAGATGGAAATGATATAAAAAGCACGATTAGCTTGGAAACTATTTCGGACGTTTCGATGGGAACGAAGCCTTTTTTTAGAGAAAATTCGGTTTTACCTCCTTATGTGGTTGCTCCAGCGACGAATTTAGACTCTTTTTCGATAAATTTACTCACAGATATACCTTATTCGGAAGCAGAAGTGATTGGTCAAAAAATAATGGTGGGGCAAAAATTTGAACAAAATGGTAAAAATGTGACAGTCGAAGATTTGCACATTTACGGGCAGGGAGAAAAAATGGTCATTAACACAAAACTCTCTGGAAGCCTGAACGGAAATATTTTTTTGACAGGAAAACCTTTTTTCAACCCTGTCACAAGTTCAATAGAAATGAAAGATGTTGATTTTGAACTCGAATCCAAAAACTTTTTGATGAAAAGTGCAGCATGGCTTTTTCATCGAGGAATAGCCAAAAAAATGCAAAATGCCATTAAAATTCCCGTCGGAGATAAAATGAAAGAGATGCAAAATTTGGTGCAAGAAAAACTAAAAAACTACCAGTTCACGAATAATATTGTGATGAAAGGCAACTTGGACCATGTGAGTATTGACGACATACATTTGACTCCCGGCTCAATTCGGGTAGTCATCAATTCGATAGGAAAACTAAGTTTGTTAGTAAAAGGTTTGGATTAATCGCCAAATTTTTCTTAATTTTGTCAAAATTTTTCAAACTATTAATTATGAAATTTCAATTTTATTTACTTTTTATTTCTATTTTTTTTATTCGATGCGACCAAGTAAAAAATGTAGATATTTCTAATTACAAACAATTTGTTAATAAAAGTATTCTCACAGAGGATGATATAAAAATCTTTGTAGCGCGGCTCGAAGCGGCAGAAAATGTGCAGAAAGTTGAAAAATATTTCAATGAAAACGGCGTACAAGGACGGTTTGTGATAACGACTGCCGACGGCGAAATTGTGAAATTAGAGGAGCAAAATGGATACGAAAATGGCAATGAATCCAACCGTTTTTACTTCACGCAAGGGCAGCTCATTTATGCTAATTACTCACAGCTGTCCAAAGAAAGCGATGGCAAAAAGCCAAGTATTTCGGAGCTGATGGTGGCGTTTGGAGATGGCAAAATATTGAGCGCGAAATCGAAATCTATGTCGTTTGACAAGCCCAATCAAATCGCAGATATGGGCGCAATGCAATCTAAAACTGTTTCTTTAAATTATTCTGTCGAGCTAAAAAAAGCAGCAGATAAGTTGGAAAAATCAAAAAAATTATAGTTTTATATTCTGTTTATAACCTTATTTGTAAAGTTATAAATAAGTTCGGGGTCTAACAAAATAGTGAAAATAAAGCCGAAAATCGCGCCATAAAGATGCGCTTCATGACCAATATTGTCGTTGGCATTTCGGGCAGCGTAGCTGGAATACAGCAAATATAAAACGCCCGCAATGACGGCAGGCAAAGGAATAATGCCATAAATCAACAAAATAGACCACGGTTGGAAGACAATGGAAGCAAAAACAACTGCCGCCACTGCGCCAGAAGCACCCAAAGCAGAGTAATGACTGTTGCCTCTGTGCTTAAAAAAAGTTGGCAAATTGGCGAAAATAATACCAAAAAGGTACAAAAAAGCATACAGGATTTCTCCCGTTATTTCGCCAAAAAGTAACCTATAATAATCTTCAACAATCCCTCCGAATTGGTACAAAACAAACATATTGATAAGCAAATGTATCCAATCAGCGTGGACGAAACCAGACGTAAATAGCCTGTAAAGCTCCTTGTTTCGATATTCTTGCGTGGGCGAATGAAGCAATTTTAGAAGCAATCCTTCGTTTTGGAATGACACGTAAGATGTCAAAATTGTGACACCGATAAAAATGATAGTTAAAGACATTTTGTTAATAATTTATAAATAAGACGCAAAGATTTTTAATTGACACGAAAAGTTACGAAATTTGCATTTCTCGACTATTTAAAGAAACGAACACACTAAAAACCTAAATTTATGAAGAAAAATATTATTTGTAAAATTTTCATTTTTTCCATTTTTTTAATGGCTAATACGGCTATTTTTGGAAAAAATGCGTATCAAATCAAAGTTAAAATTGATAATTATTCCGAATCTGAATTGTATCTCGGCAATCGTTTTGCAGATAAAACTTACATCAAAGATACTGCAAAAGTTACGACCGACGGCTTTTTTATTTTTCAGGGCGCGGAGGAGCTTCCCGGAGGCATCTATCTAATCATTTTCAAAGATAAAAAGTTTTTGGAAATCTTGGTGGATAAAGAAGACCAAAATTTTTCTATCCAAACCGATTACAACAATTTGTTTGAGAAATTGAAGTTCAAAAACTCGCCAACCAATGAACTTTTTTACAACTATATGACTTATTTGAGCAAGAAAAGACCCGAGGCGGATTCTTTGCGGGCGCAAATCGGGCGGACAAAAGAAGAAAAAGAAAAAAGTAGTTTGGAGCAAAAAATGTCGAAATTGGACGAAGATGTGATAAATTATCAAAATAAAGTGGCTGAAAAAAATCCCAAATCTATGGTCGCCGCGCTCATCAATTCCTCCAAAGAAGTTGCGATTCCAGACTTTAAAGGCAGCGACAAAGAGGTGCAGATGCAAAAATATCTGTACTATCGGGCGCATTATTTTGATAATATGAACTTGGCGGACAGCCGTCTGATGCGCACGAATATTTTGGACGCTCGGGTCAATTTTTTTATCAGTAAATTAACGCCTCAACACCCCGATTCTATCAGTGTGGCGATAGATTATTTGTTAGAAAAAATGAAGCCCAGCGATGATATTTATCATTATTATGTCGTTCAATTTTTAAATAATTATGCCAAAAGTGACTTGGTAGGAATGGACGCAGTGTATGTTCATATCGCAAAAAAATATTATGCGAGCGGTCAAGCTCCTTGGATAAGCAAAGAAGACTCTGCCAAAATCGTTAAAAATGCCGAGACCTTGGAGCCGATTTTGATTGGTAAAAAAGCTCCTCAACTTTTTCCTTTGGAGCGGCGCGATAGCACTTTGACATCGCTTTACGACCAACTTACTGCCGACTACAATGTGCTTATTTTTTGGGCTTCTGACTGCGGACATTGCAAAAAATCTGCCCCAAAAATGGTCGAATTTGAAGCAAAATATGCTAAAAAGAACACCAAAGTAATCACTATTTGTACCGATAAAGGCTCTGTAGGCAAGTGCTGGGAAGCAGCAGACGAGCGCAAATATGACAAAATGACGAACCTCACGGATTCATTTATCCGCTCTCGGTATTTCCAAATCTATGATGTCCGGACGACTCCCAAAGTGTATGTCATTGCGAAAGACAAAGAAATATTGATGAAAAATGTGAGTTTTGAACAAATGTTGGACGAAAATATTTTGGACAAACTCATCGAAGGCAGAGAGAAAGAAAAGAAAAAATAACCGTATTTTTGATAAAAAATGACCAAAAATTAATCTGCAAATAGCCGTTTGGAAATTGATTTAGCTCTATCTTTGCGACGGCAATTTTTACCAAAAAAAATCACAAGAAAAAGCCAGCGTTTTGGCAAACTAACTGACAATTAATGAAAAATACTTATTTTGATTTGGTGGACCAAACATTTTACTTTCCGCAAGAAGGATTCAGTTTGGAAGACAACAAATTATTTTTTAACGGAATTCCGATTTATGAGCTTATCAAAAAATACGGTACGCCCTTGAAGCTGACTTATCTCCCCAAAATCGGTTCGCAAATCCAGAAAGCACATCAGCTTTTTGAGTCTGCGATTGAAAGATACAACTATAAAGGTAAATATTTTTACTCTTATTGCACCAAAAGTTCTCATTTCAAGTACGTTTTGGACGAAGTTTTACAAAATATTACGCAGTTAGAAACCTCTTCGTCTTTCGATATTGACTTGATTCGGAGGCTCTACGAGCGCGGTAAAATCAATAAAAATACGGTGGTCATCAACAATGGCTACAAAACTGCGGAGTACGCCCAAAAAATTAGCAGCCTTATTAACGATGGCTTTTCCAACGTGATACCCGTGTTGGACAACAAGGACGAACTTGCGTATTATGAAAAATATATCCACCAATCTGTGACACAGATTGGAATGAGAATTGCGACCGAAGAAGAACCAAATTTTGAGTTTTATACGTCGCGTTTGGGCTTGCGGCAGTCGGAAGTAATGGATTATTACAGAGATAACATTGCCGACAATCCAAAATTTAAGCTCAAAATGCTTCATTTTTTTGTGGACACGGGCATCAAAGACACGATTTATTACTGGAGCGAGCTGAAAAAAGGGCTGAAAATTTATTGCCAGCTCAAAAAAATCTGTCCTGACCTCGAAGCCATCAACATCGGAGGCGGTTTGCCTATCCGCAATTCGTTGAGTACCGAGTACGATTATCAGTATATGGTGGACGAAATCGTGCGCCTCATCAACGATGCTTGCGAGGACGAGGGAGTGCCAGACCCTGATATTTATTCAGAATTTGGTAAATTCACGGTCGGCGAAAGCGGCGCGACCATCTTTTCGGTCATCGGGCAAAAGCAACAAAATGATTCAGAACTCTGGTATATGGTGGATAATTCGTTGATGAACACGCTGCCCGACGCTTGGGGTATTAGCGAACGGTTTATTCTGCTGCCCATCAATCACTGGGAACGCGAATACCAACGCATCAATATCGGCGGGATTAGCTGCGACAACTCGGATTATTACAACTCTGAAACGCACATGAACCAAGTGTTTATGCCCAAATTTGAACATGGCAAAGACGAGCCTTTGTATCTCGGATTTTTTCACACGGGCGCGTATCAGGACGCTTTGAGCGGGTACGGCGGCATCAAGCACTGCCTTATCCCGTCGCCAAAACATATTTTGGTAGATAGAAATTTTAAGGGCGACTTGTTAGACTGGCAAGCTGCGCCCGAGCAAAATGCCGAATCTATGTTGAAAATATTAGGATATTGATTGGAGTTTCGAAATTTTTAGTTTCATAAATAATTGACAATCAATTATTTATGAAACTAAAACTGAAACTTCTTAAATACCGATGATTATGCCAAGATTAGGGACTCGAGTACCAGAGCCACTGTCTAAAATTTTGGTCTTGTAGCGGGTAGGGTCGCTGGGGTCTGTGACTGCGCCTCCGATTGGGTTGCCAGTAGCGTCGAGCGGTCTGTCCAAAAGCAGTTCGAATTGACTTACTTTATTGCCCAACAAATTCTGAATATCAAGATAAACAGTCATGTTCCATTTTTTGAAAAACCACTTTTTATCTACCCGAAGATTGAGCAACTTGCTCGCCGTATTTCTTTCCGAATTGAGTAAATTGAAGTCTTTCAAGCCGCGACCTGTTCTGTCCCATACGGATATTTGACTTGAGCGCGCCACATCGAAAGGCGTGTATGGAAGTCCCGATTGGTAACGAAAATTCAGACCGACTTCCCAGTTGCGCTTGAATTGTTTGCCCAAAGTGAGGCTTAAAATATGGCGTGCGTCCCACGAAGAAGATACCAATTTTTTGTTTTTGTCCTCAAATTCGCTCCAACCCAATGTGTAGGCTGCGATGCCGTAAAATCCTTTGAAAAGTCTTTGCTGAAACAAAACTTCTAAACCATACGTCCGTCCGCCAGCGGTAGAGTTGGCAGGTTCGTTTCCTATCACGCCGAAGTCGCCGCCAAGATTGGCGAGGCAGATGCTGTCACGCAACAAGAACGGATAATTGCTGTATTTTTTGAAATATCCTTCCACCGTAACCTTTGAAAAACTTGAAATATTATATTCCAATCCGGCTACAAATTGAGCGTTTCGTATATAAGTCAAATTATTTTTATTGACCAAAATGCCATTGTTGTCCCTGAATCCCATCAAAGTATAGGTAGGCAGTTGGTAATAAATACCTGTGTTCATGTTGAAAGAAAGTTTTGGCGAAATCGAATAAGCGAGTGACAATCGTGGCGAAAATTGCTCCAACAAGTTGCTCATTCGAGCGGAATATGAATTGCCGTCCGCCCGAACACCCGCTGAAACGACCAATTTTTCGTCCAACCATTTTCGACTGATTTGACCAAAAATCCCGTACTTGTGGAGGTCGAAAGCAGAATTAAAATTAACATCAATATTTCCCTGCGGCGTATTTATTTTGTTGAAAGTGCGACTCGAATATTTTGCAAATTCGTAATTCACACCGATATTGAGCTTGTAATCCCCGAACCTTTCTGTGTCTTCTATTCGGATTTTATTTTCAGCTTCGCGAGATTGATAGTCCAAAATTTTTCCGTTGGGGTCGCTTTCGTTGTTGTTGGCATATTTATACGCCTGATTGTCGAGCATATTTC
>JAYWGG010000297.1:0-4110 GCA_043778415.1 Saprospiraceae bacterium | reverse complement strand
CGTTGGGGTTTTCTTTCTGCCCTCTACACTGCGCAAGGACTGTCAGAAAAGCAAAAAGGGAAAGAAATAATTTAGTGTTTTTCATAAAAAAATAGATTTTGAATGTTAAGTAATGAGCCGATGTTGCGTTAAACAACTGATGTTGTGCGGTATTTTTTTTTAAATTTATACAGAGCACTTGATTCTTTTGATTACTTTTTCTTTTCTCCTTCCCCTCCGGGGAAGGTCGGGTTGGGGATAAAAAAAAGTGACAAAAACCAAGTAAATGACCACAAAAACTAAACTCAAATGAGTCAATTTAAAATCATTGCATAAGTACTTAAGTCAGATTTTATGACCTTACTACACACAGTTTTTGTCGCGACTAATCCTGCGTCCGCTTCTTCACCATCGTCAGAATGGTGGCGATAGCGACGGTTTCGCCCGTCTGGTCGTACACATCTACCAAAAATTTGACGATTCCCTTCGCTACATCGTCGTCGGATTTTTTTTCTTGGTCAATTTTTTCCTTCACTGTGAACCGCACTCCAATCGTAGTCCCCGCATAAACGGGCTTGGTAAAGCGACATTCTTCCAATCCATAATTCAGGAGTACGGGACCTTTTTTGGGGTCAACGAACAATCCTGCCGCTTTGGACAGCACAAAATATCCGTGCGCCACGCGCTGCTCAAAAATCGTTCCTTCGAGCGAAGTCACGTCTGTGTGAGCATAAAAATTATCGCCGCTCACATTAGCAAAATTCAAAATATCGGTTTCTGTGACAGTGTGTTTGTGCGTAAACACCGTTTCTCCTATCTCTAATTCTTCAAAATATTTCCTAAAAACATGAACATCTTTTTCTGTTTGCGTTGCACCATATTGAAACACATCGGTCACTTTGGTCAGCGTCTGCGGCGAGCCTTGTATGGCAGTTCGCTGCAAATAATGCCGCACGCCACGCAGTCCGCCAAGCTCTTCGCCGCCGCCTGCCCGTCCCGGACCGCCGTGTACCAACTGCGGCATCGGCGCGCCGTGACCCGTACTTTCCTTGGCACAGTGGCGATTGAGAACTAAAATTCTACCATGATACGGTGCAGCGTTTAGGATATATTCGCGGGCAATTTGGTCGTCGGCGGTCGTGATGCTGCTGCAAAGCGAGCCTCTGCCCATATTGGCAAGCTCGATGGCTTCGTCCAAATTTTGATAGGGCATAATCGTACTCACGGGACCAAAAGCCTCCACTTCGTGGCTGCTAATTTTTTGGAAAGGATTTTTATTAAAAAACAGTTTGGGTGACAAAAAAGCTCCAGTGTCACGTTTTGCGCCAATTATTTCAAAATCTTGATTTCCAAACACCAACTCGGACTCTTTAGCCAACAGAGAAATACTCTGACGGACTTTTTCCAACTGCTGGGTACTCACCAACGCGCCCATGCGCACGCCGTCCATGCGTGGATTGCCGATACTGGTTTGGCTCAACGCTTTTCCGAGGGCTATTTGTACGTCTTCCACCAAGCGTTGAGGCACCAAAATCCTACGAACAGCCGTACATTTTTGTCCAGCTTTCGCGGTCATTTCTTTCCGAACTTCTTTGATGAATAAATCAAATTCGGGCATATCGGGCGTTACGTCGTCGCCCAAAACGGCGCAGTTGAGCGAATCTGCCTCCATATTGAAGGGTACAGAATACTCATTCAGTCGTGGCAAAGCCCTCAAAATTTTTCCCGTCGCTGCCGAACCCGTAAAAGTTACGACATCTTGCTCTGTCACAAAATCTAAAATTCCTCTACCCATTCCGCAGTCAATTTGAAGCGCGCCTTCGGGTACGATGCCCGACGAAATAATATCTTGGGCGACGGATTGTGCCAAATAAGACGTGATTTCCGACGGCTTTACGATAGCTGGAACGCCCGCCAACCAGTTGGCAGCGAGTTTTTCTAACATTCCCCAAACTGGAAAATTGAACGCGTTGATGTGGATTGCCACGCCTCGCTTAGGGACTAATATATGGTGTCCGATGAAGCCGCCTTCTTTGGAAAGCGGCACCATGTCGCCGTCGGTGCAGAAAGTTTGGTCGGGAAATTTTCGGCGCAAACTCGCATACGCAAAGAGCGTCCCAATGCCGCCGTCTATGTCAATCCAGCTATCAAATTTTGTTGCGCCAGTATGGTAACTTACGGTGTAATACTTTGATTTTAAGTCAGTTAAGTAAAAAGCCAAAGATTTTAACATTCGTCCGCGCTCGTGAAAAGTCATTTTACGGAGCGCGTTTCCGCCTTTTTGTCGGGCATAATGGAGCATTGACTGGTAGTCCAAACCTGCGCTGCCGCAAGTGGCGACCAACTCTCCGGTGGCTGCGTCCAACTGCTTGATGCCGTTGCCGTCAAAATTTTGCCAATGTCCGAGTGCGTAATTTTTTAATTTCATGACATAGTATAATTTAAGAAATTGAAATTTTAGTGGTAGTTTTTACGGAGTAAATTTGTAGCCTACGCTGCGGATCGAGTGAAAAAAACGGGGTTCGCGTGGGTCTTCTTCAAAATATTTGCGGAAAGCGAGAATAAAGTTATCGATGGTTCGGGTGGAGGGATACACGTCGTAGCCCCAGACGGTTTGTAGGATTTGCTGCCTCGAAATAACTTCATTTTGGCGACTTATCAGCAATTTGAGCAACATAATTTCTTTTTTGGTGAGGGTAAAAGTACCGCCAACGCCCGCCGCTTCGTAGGTCACAAAATTGATAAAATTGACTCCAAAAGTATAGATTTCGGGCGTATTTTCGTTGGATTTATTGAATTTTCGGAGCAGATTTTGTACCCGCAAAAGCAATTCTTCCAACTGGAAAGGCTTGGTGAGGTAATCGTTGGCACCTTTTTTTAGTCCTGTTATTCGGTCGGCTGGCGAGTCTTTTGCGGTCAAAAAAATGACAGGAACTTCTGTATTTATCAGTCGGACTTGCTCAATTATCTGAAAACCAGATATTTCGGGCAGCATGACATCTAAAATCAACAAGTCGAAATGTTGCTCTTCAAAGAGGCGCATTGCGCTGCGCCCGTTGTCTGTGCTGACGGTTTCGTACCCTTCCAGTTCGAGATTGAGCTTGAGCAGTTCGCGCAAACTATCTTCATCTTCGACGAGTAATATTCGTGTCACAAATAGTTATTTTTTTAATAAAAATTTACCAATTCGATGTCAAAAATCAAGACCGAGTTGGCAGGAATAGAGCCAGTAGCACTGCTGCCGTAGCCCAAGTTGGAAGGGATAAGAAGTTTTCCTTTTCCGCCTTTTTTGAATTTTGGGACACCAATTTGCCAGCCTGTGATGAGCGACGTGAGCGGATATTTCAGGACTCCCGACGGGCGCAGCGTTTGGTCGAACACTTTTCCGTCGGTCAAATATCCTTTATAATACATCTCGACGGTAGAATTGACGGTCGGAAAGTCTGCGCCATTTCCGAGCGTATCTATGATGTAGTACAGTCCTTCGGCTGTAGATTGAGCAGTTAAGTTGTTGTCTTTCAGGTATTTAACAATAATATCTTTGTCAATCGAAGTTTGGTCTTTCGAGCAAGCTGCGAAAAAAAAACTTATCAAAGCAATTATCCAAATGTAATTTTTCATTTAATCAGATTGTTTTTAACATTAATTCCTATCTTGCAAAGGTAAGCTCAAAAAAACTAAAAAGTTCACATTCACAAAAAAATTATATTTGAAATTATGAAGGCATTTTTTTATAAATTTTCGGGATTTATTTTATTTTTATTTTCGTTTTATGCTTGTTCTGTGACAAAAAAAATGAAAAGCCCAAATGACGATTTAAACACGTTGGTCAGCCACATGAAAGGTTCGTATAACAGCAGCGCGCAGTCAAGGAGCGATACTTCTTTTTTTGATATTACGCTTCGTATGCAGTCTATTTGGGAGAAAAAAGAATCCGCAGAACGTTGGCTTTACGTGGAGCAGGCGGTGACAGCCAACCAGCAAAAACCGTATCGGCAGCGAGTTTACAAAGTCGAACAGGTTGATAATCAGACGTTTAAGAGCAGCGTTTATTTGATAAAAGACGAAAAAAAATTCATTGGAGCTTGGAAAACCCCCGAAATGTTTGACACACTTTCTGTAAAAAATTTA
>JAYWGG010000296.1:0-13652 GCA_043778415.1 Saprospiraceae bacterium | reverse complement strand
CTTGCGCAGTCACATTGCTGCTTTTTTCGTCGGTCGAAAAAACAACAGAGCGAGTAATTTCTGAATTCATTTTCAACATTTCGCTCAAATACCCGCTTGCTTTTGCACGAAATTTTATTTTGAATAAAGGGTCTTTGTTGGGTAGGGTGAGCGGCAAGCTGTAATCCCAAGCTGCGGTCAGATAGCCGTCTGAAAGGTGTGAAAGTCCAAAATTATCGGTAGTCAAGTTCGGAAGTAAGCCTTGCGTCACGTCTTCGACCGCTAATTTTTTAGGGTCAAAAACAAAAGTAAATTGCCAGCTTGTGACATTGTTAAATCCGTTAGATTTTACACTTGCCTCATATTCTTGCCCTGCGTAGAGATTGGCATCGTTCATCTCAAAGAAAAATGGCTGGTCGCTACGACTTTCTACATTTACGTCTGAAAAGTGATTGGCAGCCGCACTGCCGTCCACGTCGCCGACCTTGACTGCCATAAAATTCACACCATTCATATTGCTTTCAATCAAAGGAATATCGTATTTTTCTGGAAAAATCTCTTCAAATGGGTTGCTCGGATTCGGAAAAACGTAATCCGCACGGATAAAACGCCACGAATGGTTGTCCTCAAAATTTTGTTCAATTCCCAAAATTACCTTCCGAAGCGCGACCAAATCGTAGGTCGTGATACTACCGGACTTGTTGATGTCAGCGGCAATTATTTTGTAGGGACTTTCTAAAGGTTTGACTCCCAAAATATGTTTTCGTATCTGTACCATGTCATAAGTCGTCACGCCATTTGTGATATTCATATTCTTCGTTGGCTCTAATGTCAGCCCAGAAGTCCCGAAAGGAATTTGGAGAAAATTAAAAAATCCTGCCGCTCCTGTCACCGTCGGAGTACCGCCATTTGATATATTCACAGTCACATCTTCCACGTTGTTACCAATTTCGTCGTGAATTGCGCCCGCTATTTGCGCAGTGCTATTGGAAGGCGAACAGATATTTTGGTTGTCAGAAAGGCGCACCGAAGAAAGGCAACTTTCTGTATTTCCAGCCTCATCTGTGACAATTAATTGAATTGTCACAGAATGATTACTATTTGCATTAAAATCAACACAATTCAATGCCAAAGAATCGGTAGCCGCAGCCGAAGAACCTAATTTTTTTAGTTTGTATTTCAATAAACTTTTACTCGTACAATTATCAAAACTATTGTTGTTCACTTGGTTGGTCTGGACTATACTCATGCCCTGTCCGTTCATCACTCCGAGCGGCATATTAAGGAGTGCTTGGCAAACTGCTGTCGGTTTTTTATTATCAATAATTGTGACAGTCATAGATTTGGTAGTACTGTTGCCGCAGCTGTCTTTTGCCGTAAAAATTACCGTAGTTATTCCCAAAGGAAAATTTCCCGAAGCATTCGCGCCGTTTGTATTTTGGTTATTTTGAATCACGATATTTGGGCTGCAATCGGTCGCCGTAGCAGGCGGCAAAGTGACCGAAGTAGCGGCACAATTTGCGCCTACACTTACCGAAATGTTGGCAGGAATATTCAGCACTGGTGGCGTAGTATCCATCACCACCAACGACTGCGCAAACTCCGTGTAACCCGCATTGCTGCTGGTATTTGGCTTATAAATACACCAATCTATGACTTTCCAAATGCGCACTATTTTGTAGCAAGCGGGAATATTTTGACCATTAAAAACCAAATCATCGTAGCCGACATATATGTTGTTGCAGCTGTTAGCTACCAATGTCACGACGGGACGATTGAAAGGTGCGGGCAGGCTGTCGGGATTGAGTTTGGAGCGTGGCGTACAAGAATTGGTAAAATAATTGGGCGGAAAAACGATATTTTGTACTGCTGTCACGCTTGCATTCGGGTTGGTAAGCGTTATAACTTGTGTTTTAGTAGTTTTATTTCCTATCGAATCTGTGACAGTAAAAATCCGCCTAATCGTACCAATATTGCAACCGTTGAGGGTAAAAACAGAGTCAATTTTCAGCTTTGCACCGATACAATTATCGCTAAAAGTAGCATTACCGAACAGCGAAAGTGGCGACCGTGGCGCGCTACAAAGCACTGTTCGGTCGGCTGGAACAGTTAGTGTCGGAGCCACGTGATCAGGGGTATATCCGACTGTTTTAGTGACTGTAAACGTTGATTTTAGATTACCACTATCGGTAACGGTGCAACTATAAATCCCAGTCGCAAGGTTAGAAATACTTGTCACATTTACTGCACCGTTACTCCAAGTATAAGTATAAGGCAGGACTCCTCCGACAACAGCTAATATGGTAACTGAACCATTATTACTGCCAAGACAATTATTATCCAAGCAGGTGACAGTAACTGTTAATGGCGGTAGTAGCGATATTATTGGCGGATTATTGGCTTTCAAAGCTATATTTTGTAGGCTAAAAAGCAATATGACAATCAAAATTTTGAATGTTTGCGATGTTTGTCGCAACGATGTTGTGTTGTTTTTCATAAAAAATATGTTCAGCTTTTGGTAATAATTTATTTTTAAAAAATATTTTTTTTATACACGCAGTGACAGTCTATTTTCATACGTCTGATGAAAATAAGATACACAGTTGTCTATCGGATTACGCAACAGTAATTCGGCAGAGGTTGAGCCAATAAAAGAATGGGAGTTCTTCCGTTGATTCTAAAAATATTGGTAAGTAAGAACAAAAAAATCCGCAGAGGGATTGTGGGAAAAATTTTATAGGTCGGAAATCATGTAACGAAAAGTGGCTTCCACTTAAAGTTCAAGATAATACTGATGAGTCATTCTGAATAAAATAGGTTGATGGTATAAATATGTTTTCATATATCAAATTATCAAATATGATGCCAAATTTTAGGATTTACTTTTTTAACTGTTTTTTTAATTCTTCTAATTCTTTAAAAAGTTGTTTTGCGCGCTGCTTTTCTGCTTCTGCGCGTTGCTTTTCTACTTCCAATTCTTCGTCTTTGGCAGCAATTATTTTATCTTTTTTGCCCAATTCGCGCGCAAATATTCGGTCTATATCGTCTTCTACGTCCATTTTATTGCGCACTTCTTCGCTCGCCATCGCTCTTTCTAAACGCGATACCATTTTTTGTACGAGTGGTTCGTTGAGGTCGCCCGTAAAATTTAACTGGTGTTTGTCGTCTTCGCTGCCAAATTCGGGGTTGAAAACTTGCAACACTTTTTCGAGTTTTGTCCGCGACTTGCGCGGCAACACTCGCAGTTGTATCAAGAAAGAATCGTGTGTGAGAAGTTCGACAAAGTCCTCTTTAACGTCCAATATTTCTTTCGTATTTACGTCTTCGTAGTTGTGACTAATTTTTACGACCGCTCTTTTGATATTGTCCAACGAAAATCCGAGAAAATAAATCGTCACTATCGGCAACGGAATTTTTACAGACTCGCCGCTTTCGTCCAAAACGGTGTCTTCTTTGCGGTAATTATCGCCCAAATACCGTCTGAACCGCATCACGTCGAATACTTGTTTGGCTTTTTGCAGCTCTATGAGGACTTTTTTTTGCTCGCCCGTTTGAGTTTTGATGATGGCTTTGAAGTCAAATCTTAATATGCTGATGCTACCCGAAGTATTTTCGGTCGTCGTTTCCTGCGGTTTCAGCTCCAAACTGATGATTTCTTCTCCCAAAATGGTAGATAATAATTCGCTGGCGATTTCGATATCTTCCAAAAGATACCTGAAAACTACGTCGTATATCGGATTGGCAATAATCATGGCGTTCTTTTTTTGTAGTTATATCACAAAATTAGGCTTTTTTTTCTTTTTTTGCAAATATTACAAGGTTTGAAGGGTATAAAATATTAGCTCCAAATTATCCCAAAAGTCATGCGACTTCGCCCCCGCAGGACGAGCCTGCGCCTGCCGTGCAGCCGTAGCAGTGTTGGTTGAGGACGATATTGCGCCCCAAAAGTGCGTCCATATCAAAGTCTTTGAGATGATTTTTGGGTGTAGCGACTTTGAGTTCGAGTTGTTGGTTGAAATCACAATCGTAAAGCCAACCGTCCCAGCCGACGGAAATAGTATTGCGGCACATCAAGCCTTCTACCGTTGAGGGATTGTAGGCATTGACCAACAAATTCATGTAGTCTTCATAGTTGCCGGACTGAATCAAAAACTCCATGTAACGGCTGATGGGCATATTGGTGATGGCAAAAAGGCGATTGAATACTATACCAAATTTTCGTTTCAGCTGGCTCTTAAATTCTGCTTCCAACGCCGCTTGGTTGCCGGGCAAAAATGCACCCGATGGGTTGAAAACCAAATCCAACTCCAAGCCAGAATTTTCTACGCCATAGCCCACTGCGTTCAGCATTTGCAGGGCTTTGATGCTGTCTTCAAAAACGCCGTCGCCGCGCTGCGAATCCGTCCGAACCTTGCTAAAATAGGGCAGAGAGGACACTACATTGACTTTATTTTTGGCAAAAAAAGCGGGCAAATCGTAGTATTTTGGATTGGCAACGAGAATGGTCAGGTTACATCGGTTGATGACCTTCTTGCCCAATTTGGCACATTCTTCTACAAACCATCGAAAATTTGCGTTCATTTCGGGCGCACCACCAGTAATATCTACGGTCACAATATCGTATTTTTTCAAAATATTCAGACACAATTCTAATGTTTCGCGGCTCATATTTTCCTCCTTGCGGTCGGGTCCGGCATCTACGTGGCAGTGTGCGCAGGTTTGGTTACAAAGTTTTCCGATATTAATTTGAAAAATCTCCACACGAGTTGGGCGCAAAGTCGGATAGCCTGCGTCCTTTATTTTTTTAGCAAATGCCGGAAATTTCGCGTCTGTCACTACGTTGCCATTTAGGACATCGAGCTGGAAAAATGTATCCGCAAGTTGATTGCCTTGCGCGTGGAGAGATTTGCTTAATTGCTTGATTGCCATTGAGTTAAGAATTATTTTACAAAAAATTACATAGTGATTTTCTTGGCGTGCTTCATCATTTGTGTCGAATAGACCATCGTGATTCCTGCTTTCATGGAGGCGGCTACGTGGACGGCTTCCATCATTTGCTCTTCGTCTGCTCCTTGTTTGAGGCTTTCGCTGGTGTAGGCATCTATGCAGTACGGACACTGCAAAGCAGTAGCGACGGCGAGTGCAATGAGTGATTTCTCACGGGAAGTAAGCGCGCCTTCCGCCATCGAAGAGTTGTAATAATCAAAGAATTTTTTAGCCAATTCGGGCTGCCATTCACCAATTTTTCCAAATTGGGCGAGGTCTTTTTCGGGTTCAAAATATTGTTTTTCCATTTTCTTATGATTTTTTTAACTATTTTATTTTAATATTTTCCAAGCAAAAACTCCCAAAATCGCTCCTACAATCGGCGCAGCAATATAAATCCACAAGTCTGCCACATTGCCCGATACGACCGCCGGACCGATGCTGCGAGCTGGGTTCATAGACGCACCCGAAATCGGACCCGCAAACAACGCCTCTAACAGCACCATCGCACCGATGATTATTCCTGCCAGCCAACCCGTTTCTTTCGACCCTTGCGTCACATTCATGATGACAAACATGAGCAAAAATGTAAGCAAGATTTCCAACACGAAAGACTGCATCTGACTGCCTGCGGGAAGCGTCGCACCCAGTGTGGTCGCCAACGGAAACATTAATTTGAGGGTCAAAGATGCCGACAGTGCGCCCGAAACTTGACTCACGATATAAGGTAAAACTTCTTTTTTTTCAAATTTGTCTGCTACCGCAAGAGCTATCGAAACGGCGGGGTTGATGTGTGCGCCCGACACCGCTCCGAGCGAATAAATAATTACCATCACTATCAGCCCGAAGGTAGTGGCGATACCGATGTGACCGATTGCGCCGTTGGAAAGTTGATTGACTACGACTGCGCCTGTGCCACAAAAAATAAGGATAAAAGTGCCAAGAAATTCGGCAAAATACTTTTTCATACTGGTTTTGTCTGAAATGATTAAGGTTTTTTTTTTCGTTTAACAACAGCCGCCGCCGTCGTAGAAAAAAGTAGATTGGCTGATAAAAATATCTTTGCGACCGAGATTTACGAGCGCGCCAGCCGTTTTGTCACAGACTGCCAACGGTGAATTTTGCATCAAAGTATGTCCTTTTTTGTCGTCGAAAAGTTCATCTACTCCGTAATAAATAGCTGATTTTCCTGTAAATACACAAGGTCCGTCGGCAGGCATTGGGTCTTTGATGGCACAAACTTCTACACTTTCGATAAAAATCAACGTGTCTGTGTCATAATGGTTGGGCGAAAGCAGGCGATACGGACGTTTGGCACGGATTTCGACCGTCCCGAAACCAACTTCTGTAATCATATCGATGTATTCTTTGAGCGTAATGGAGCCGCTCAAACACTCTGCACGCAGCCGCTCGTCGTTGCGTAGATTTTCGGGGATAGTATCTTCCGAAATCGGGTCGCTCATCACCAAACGTCCGTGTGGTTTGAGGACGCGGTACATCTCTTGGAGTGCTTTTTTCAAGTCTTCCATCTTGAAGATATTGAACAGACAGTTTTGCGCCGCCACATCTACGGAGTTGTCTTCGATGGGCAGATTGAGAGCATCGCCCTTGCGAAGACTCACAAAATCTGACCTAAACCAAGGGTTGAGTGCTTCTGCTTCCTTGAAGTTTTCGGCACTTGCGGCGAGCATTTCATCTACCATATCTACGCCGATCACGCCGCCTTTTTTTCGGCTGAAATACGAAAATTGGAGCAGCTCCATGCCGCCGCCAACGCCTACATATAATATGGTTGGGCTGTTGTCCAAGTCGCGTGGATTGACGGTAGAGCCGCAGCCGTAGTTCATGCGCTCCATGATTTTGGGCATCTCCAAGTCGGGCAATTTCCAGACGGGTGTGGTGGTGCAGCAAAGCCCGACGTTGGGGACGAGTGCTGCGTCGCGGTAAAAGTCTTCGGTAGTTTTAAGATAAGTATCTTGTTGCGCCATTTTTTTGAATAGATTTTGAATAGATTTTGAATAAATTTTGAATAAATTTCTGAATAAAATAAAATTAGGAATGGAGAAAAAATAAAGTACTCAATTTTTTTCAATCAATTCAAACAATAACAAGGCATTTTTGAGGCGCAACGCAGGGCGTTGAAACGAAAAAAAAAACGCAGTGATTGTTTGTAATTTAGCAGAAAAAATAAGTAATTTATTTTAGAAGCGTTCTTTAGTGAAATAATATACGGCTGTAATGTCTAATTTAGTTTGGAACTGTGCAAATGAAAGGCGAATTAAATTTTTTATTTTGCTCGCGTTTAATCAAATGATACTTACGAAATAACATAAATCTTTGATTGTCAATAATTTATAAACATTAAAACTTTACAAAGAATTTAATCGCGTTCAGAGAGGTAGCTCAAAAAAAGGTTGAGGGCTTTCTGCTTTTCGACGGTCAGATGGTAGCTGATATTTTTTGTAAAATACTCTTCCAAATTAAAATTGGATAGTGGTGCGTCCAAAGTGGGCAAAAGCTGTGGAATATGTCGGATTCCCCACGCAAAGGCAGCATTGAATTGTGAGGCGAGTTCGTCGGGCAGCGGTCTGTTGCTGACCCAAGCTGCGAACACAAAAGGCAGTCCCGTAAAGGATTTCCATGCTTCGGCGAGGTCGTAGATGTACGGGAACTGGTGTTCGAGTTCCATAGTGCGGTCGCCGATGATGAGAGCCGCCGTATCGCTGATAATTTTTTCTTCAAAGCCTTTGGAGGCAGGGAGTAGCAGCGGAGCGCATTTCCAATGTTTATCCAACAAAATTTTTACTAACTCAATGGAAGTTTTTGACTGATAATCCAAATAAAGTTTGTTTATTTTCTCCAACGGAACATTTGAATAGATGCAAACGGTGCGCACTTTGCCCTCTGCGCCGATGCAATAGTCCGAAAAAAGGTGCGGTGTAGCGAGCTGCGGGATAATCGCAACGGGTACTAAACCGATTTCAACTTCTCCCGAAAGCAATTTTTCGGCACATACCGAAGGCATTTCTAATTGCAAATCAATGTGCTGCCAGAGGCTGGAATTTTGTAATCCAAAAAGTAGCGGTTTGGTGTTGAGATAGCTGACTGCAACAATTTTTATTTTTGACATTTAGTGACATTATTTTTTTCGCACTCCATTTATGTAAGTGGCTACAAACGCATCTTTGAACCCCAAGCTCCGAATCCTATTTTGTTCCAAAATTGCTTCTTTGAGCGAACCAAAAGCGGGAGTCACATACTTCAGTGTGTTGTCTTCTTTACGGATTTCTATGGCGTTTAGTTGCTTCCAAAGACCTTTTTTGGTATCAATTTCGGTCGGTGAAGATGCCATTTGGATTCGATATTCTACGCTGTTGAGTTCGGTTTTTTCTATTTTATTTCTTGAGTTAAAATTATTTTTTTTGTCTAAATTTGGTATTTTCGTGACATTTTTTTTGTCTGTCACAGTTTCTACTATTCCAAAACTTTCTACCGTCGAATTATCGCTTACAATGATTCTTTCCGTCTGGTTTTTGTAAACTCTGAATGCCTCAAATACCGAATTAGCAATCGTATTTTGTCCGTCTTTGCTGCCCAAAAATTCGGCTTCCTTGAAGTTGCTCAAATAGCCAGTTTCTATCAAAACACTCGGCATTGCGGTTTCTCGAATCACCAAAAAGCCAGCTTGCTTCACGCCACGACTGCGGCGGTCGGCAAAAGTACTGAATTTTTTTTCTACCAAACTCGCAAATTCAAGACTTTGTTTCACGTATCCGTCTTGAGCTTGCGAACTCATAATATGTCCGATGGGCGAATTTGGGTCGTAGCCGTCGTAATTTTCGGCGTAATTTTTTTCCAGCAAAATAGAAGAATTTTCTCTTTTTTCGACCTCCAAATTGTGTGCCATGACGTGATTTCCCATCACATAAGTTTCTGTGCCGTAGGTTTTGTGTTCGTTTTCGGGCATCGAATTGCAATGAATCGAAATAAATAAGTCGGCTTTTGACTGATTGGCGATTTCGGCGCGCCGAAAAAGCTCCACAAACACGTCTTTTTTGCGGGTATAAACGACTTCGATTTCTGGAAAATTATCTTCTACCAACGCACCCAATTTTTTGGCTATTGCCAGCGTTACGTCTTTTTCGTTGTCGTCTTTGCTGTGGCAGCCGCCGTCGCGACCGCCATGCCCGGCGTCAATCACAATTTTTTTTATCCGATATTGTGCTTCTTGCTTTGGATTTTGTTTGCTACTTTTGCTACCGCGCTTCGGCGGATTGCTTGGAGCGCACCGAGAAATGCCTTTTGCAAAAAAAACATTTGCAAATGTGTTAAAATTCGAGAAAATAGATAGCAAAAAGACAAAAATAAACGTTCTTCTAATCATTGGTTTCCGATTGGTTGGCGTATTTGGAGTATCCACTCATAAAGTGTCTGCAAAAATAACAGTTTTATTCTGAAAAAATTAATACATATCGCTTTTATTTTATTGTGTTTGGGACTTGCGACCAGTGCACAGTCACAAACTCCTATAAAAAAATCAGAAAATAAAGATACTATTGCGCTCAACAACGTGCCGCCGTCGGACTCGGTGAGCAAAAAATCCGTGCAGACAGTCCCGATTGCCAAAGACGGATTGAGTGAACCCGTTGATTATCAGGCATCTGACTCCATCATCGTGGACAATCTGAATAATTTGATGTTTTTGTATGACAAGGCGGTCATCAAGTACCAGAAACTCGAACTCAAAGCGGATTCGGTCGTCATTGATATGAAAAATAGTGTCGCTTTCGCAGGCGGTATGAGGGACAGCATGGGTAAAGTGGCGGGCAAACCAGAGTTCAAGGAGTCCTCGCAGGAGTTCAAAGCCAACGCGCTGCGCTATAATTTTAAGACCAAAAAAGGGGTTATTTACGAGGCGCGCTCTAAGCAAGGCGATATGTATGTGCTTGGGGAAAAATCAAAAATAGTGGCGCAGGGAACGGACTCGGTGGGTGTCACAAAAAACGTAGTTTATAGCAAAAATGCCTTTC
The DNA here is from genome assembly GCA_043778415.1 of Saprospiraceae bacterium. Classification (GTDB taxonomy): domain Bacteria; phylum Bacteroidota; class Bacteroidia; order Chitinophagales; family Saprospiraceae; genus JAYUHK01. The sequence continues at coordinate 3,657 of JAYWGG010000296.1, read as the reverse complement.
TCACGACGTGCAGCGCGGAGCATCCGCATTTCGGGATTTTGAGTTCTAAACAAAAAATTATTCCCGACGAACTCGCCGTTATCGGTCCGTCATCGCTCGTCTTGGGCGGCGTGCCGATTCCGATTATTCCGTTTGGTTTTTTTCCGTTGTCCAAAAATAAACGTGCGGGACTTATTATTCCGCGCGATTATGAGTTTTCGCAGGCTTGGGGTTTTGGCATCAGAAACATCGGGTATTATACGCCAATCTCTGACAATCAAGACCTTACGCTGACGGGTGATATTTTTTTTAATCTCACTTACGGCATTCACGCAGTGCATAATTATAAAAAAAGATACCGCTTCAACAGCCGTTTGGGTTTGGATTTTGCGAGCAATCGGAATGAAAACGCAAAGGACGGGACGTATGCCAGAACCAACGCCATCGGGATTCGGTTCAGTCTGAACCAAGAAAGTGGCGCGCACCCCAGCGAAACGTGGAGTGGAAGTGTGAATATTACGACCAACAGTTTCGACCGAGTCAATTTTAATAATTTCAATAGTGTCACCAATAATACGCTCAATTCTAATTTGAGCTTTAGCAAAAGATTTCCGAACAAGCCGTATTATATGGCGGTTTCGCTGACGCATACCCAAAATATTTCCAATCGGCAAATGACGATTAGTTTTCCGAATGTCAATTTTAATACAGAAACGCTTTTTCCGTTCAAAAACAGCAGTCGCGGCGGCGCAGAACGTTGGTACGACAAGATAAATTTTCAATACACGGGAGTGGCGAAAAATACTTTTGAGACGACGGATACGACGCTTTTTACGAAAAAAACGCTGGACGACGCGCGTTTTGGAGCCAGTCATACCATTTCGACGGGCGCATCTTTTAATTTATTCAAATATTTTCAAATATCTCCGAGCATCAATTACATCGAAAGCTGGAATTTTAAAACCGCTCGAAAGGTTTTTGACCCAACATTGAATGTGAAAACCGATACTACTTTCAACAGGGACAGCACCGACTACACGCTGCGGCGCGACACGACTTTCGGGAAACAAAATTCGTTTATGAAGAGCGAATTTCGTGCTTTGCGGCAAGTGAGTGCGGGCGTGAGTATGCAGACAAAAATCTACGGAATGTTGTGGCAGTCGTCGCGCGGCTGGCTGCGCGGCGTGCGCCATGTGATGACGCCGAGTGTTTCGATGGGATTTTCGCCCGACTACAACGGTAGGACGTGGAATTATTTTGATACCGTAAGTACAGACGCTCGAGCGGCAAAAAATCAAATACAAAAGTATTCTTACTTTGAGAATGGATTATTTGGCACTCCATCGCAAGGCGGCAAACAAATGGCGTTAAGTTACTCTATCAACAATAATTTTGAAGCGAAATATCGTGGCAGGCGCGACACCGCAGACACGAAGGTAAAACTGTTGGAAAACGTTTCTATCAGTGGAAATTATAACTTTGCGGCGGATTCTTTTCGTTGGAGTCGGGTGCAAATGTCCACCAACACCAATCTTTTCAAAGGATTTACGAATGTCAGTTTGACGGCTGTTTTCAGTCCTTATGCGGCGGCGGAAACTGGCGATAAGTCCAGAGATGCGAAGCAACTTTTGTGGGATAAAAACAAGCAAGTCATTCGTTTTGCGGGTGCGCAAATAGGCGTGACCACTCGTTTTTCGTTCAAACAAATTCGGGAAATTTTTACTAAAAAAATAGTGCCGGATACGTCCAAACAAGCAACCCAACTGCCGCGCAACAACCAAGCTGCGAAAAATAAAGGCTCTTTTCTTGAGTTATTCGACAACTTCAGTATTGACCATTATATGACTTTTGTAGCCTCCAAAAACACAAATGGAAGAGATACTTTTAGGACTACCACGAACTCTCTCCGGACTGCAGGCAGCATAAAAATTACGAATAAATGGTCAATAGACATACGAAATATTGGATATGACTTCATCAACAAAACACTTACATATCCCGACTTGGGCTTTACGCGCGACCTGCATTGCTGGGAAATGGGTGCGTCTTGGCAGCCAGATCGTGGAACTTACACTTTTTTTATTCGAGTAAAACCTTCTACGTTGGGCTTCATTGATTTGCCATACAACAGAACCGTTACGTCCGACGGATTTAAAGGTTTCTGAAATCAGACATCTAATTTTTGTAAATATTTGTTCGGATTGTGTCACAAGTCGTTGATTTTCAAGTATATATAAAAACTCAAAACTCAAAACTATTTTACGGGTTACATTTTTGCCATTTCCTGCCCCGCTATCCAGCCGCCAGTCCAAGCTGCCTGAAAATTGAAGCCGCCCGTGACAGCGTCGATGTCTAAAATTTCGCCTGCGAAAAATAAATTTGGGTGTATTTTACTTCCAAAAGTACGGAAGTCTATTTCTTTCAAGTCCACGCCGCCAGCAGTCACAAATTCTTCTTTAAACACGCTTTTTCCAGTCGCTTTGAACTCGCTTTGGGTCAGCTGTTGGTACAGATTTTGGGATAATTGCTTGTTCAAATCCACCCAGCGAAGGGTCGGCGAGATGTTTGCAGCGGCAACCAATTTTTCCCAAAGTCGGGACGGCAGAGCGAATTGAGGATTAGAAAATACGAGTTTTTTGGGTGATTTTTCTTTTATTTGGGCTAATTTTTCGGCAACATCGTCTTCGTTGAGCCAGTCCACGATGATGGTAAATTGGTATTTTTTTTCTGCCAAAATCCGCGCTCCCCAAGCCGAAAGTCGGAGGATAGCGGGTCCGCTCAAGCCCCAATGAGTGATGAGCAGCGGTCCTTCGGAGGACAAATTTTTGACTCCCGCGACCTTGATTTTTGCCTTCGGGACAGACAAACCCAATAAGTTTTCGAGCCGAGCGTCTTTGATGTTGAAGGTAAAAAGCGACGGGACGGGTTCTACAATCCGATGTCCGAGCGTTTTTAGGGAATCCCAAACGGCGGTGCTGCTGCCTGCTGCGACCATGATTTTTTTGGCAAAAAAATTGCCGTGGTGCGTGGTTTGCAGCTGCCAATGCTCTCCGACGAGCTGCATCTTATCCACCCGAATCCCGATTTGGACGTTGATACCTAATTTTTGGGTCGAATGTTCCAAACAATTTATGATACTTTGTGACATATTTGAAATGGGAAACATTCGTCCGTCGTCTTCGATTTTTAGTTTTACGCTGCGACTTTCAAACCATTTTACGGTGTCGGAGCAAGAAAAACGGTGAAAGGCTCCGAGCAATTCTCGCCCTCCGCGCGGATAATTTTTTGCAAGTTCGGCAGGCTCAAAGCAGGCGTGTGTGACGTTGCAGCGACCGCCGCCAGAGATGCGCACTTTGTTCAACACTTCTTTTCCGCGTTCTAAAATACCGATTTTTAACTTGGGGTTTGCTTCTGCGCAGGCTATGGCGGCAAAAAATCCTGCCGCGCCGCCGCCGATAATCAGCACATCAAAGTTTGTTGTTTGCATAGAGGTTTTGTGCTTTGGATTTTGCTTATCAATCAGGCGTATTTGCGGAGCGTTTTAAAACTATTTTAATAACTCATGTTACGCAAAAAATCTTTTTACTAAAATTTCAAGTAGCATTTTATACAATGTGACTGCCTTTTCAGACGTGCCTTGTAGAAATTCAAGTTTTTGCAAAAATATCGTCTGGCGAA
>JAYWGG010000295.1:0-13802 GCA_043778415.1 Saprospiraceae bacterium | reverse complement strand
CCAAGAGGCTGTCAATATTCAAATCCGACGGACCTTTGCCTTCGATGGGCGAGATAATGCCCCCCAAAATATGATACAGTCCACGAAACTGGGACGTGTCTTCTATCGCCATCACGTCGCGGATACCTTCTACCACGCAGACTACGCTGCGGTCGCGGCGGCTGTCGGCACACACTTCACAGAGCAGATTGTCGGAAATATTGTGACAAACCGTGCAGAGCAAAATCCGTTCTCTCATGCGTAGGAGGCTCATCGCAAAATCTTCGGTAGCCATTTTTTCGCGTTGCACGAGGTGCAGCACGAGCCGCAAGGCGGTTTTTTTGCCGATGCCCGGCAGTTTTGCGAAGGCATCTACGGCATCTTCAATCAATCGGGAAGAAAATTTCATATTTTTTTGACAATAAAAGTCACAAAAATATAAAAAATTATGGGGCGTGGCTTTTTTTTACCCTTCGTTTTAAGAATTATTTTTTCAGCCGTTCAGTCTTCAAACTCTAATATGCCTCTAAAAATATCTTCCACTGGGAATAAAAAGTCAGAAAATATGTGACTCGTGACAGTGTCTCCGATGGTGAGCGGTCGCTGCGTCCGATATTTACCATTTTCTTCCAAATAATTGAGCAAGATGCTTTTATGCTCGATGTCAATTATCCAATATTCCCGCACTCCGCTTTCCTCATACACTTCAAATTTCTCTCGTTGGTCTTTGGTGGCTGTGCTTTTGGACAGAATTTCCATCACCAAATCGGGTGCGCCGAGGCAGCCGCGCTTGTCCAATTTCGCCAAGTCGCAGACGATACAAAGGTCGGGTTGCACGACTGTCACTATATCGCTGTCTGATTTTCGCTTCGCCAACGGCTTTATAAGGCGCACGTCGAAAGGTGCGCAAAATAATTTACACGAATTTTTTTCCAAAAATCTGTCTGCCTTTGAAAAAAGACTTCGCAAAACGTCTTGGTGTGGCGTAGAGGGAGCCGCCATGCGCGACAGTTTGCCTTGTATCAGCTCGACCGTTTCCTCAAACGTCCATTTCAAATAATCTGCGTAAGTGTAAGACTTACTAAAATCCAAGTCTTGTATGGTAGTCATTTTTATTGCTTGACGATTTTTCCCTGCTTAACCTGATTTTTGTTGTAAATTTTATAATAGTAAACGCCCGACGGATAATTTTTTAGAGAAATATCAATGATGTTGTTGCCCTGCAAGTCGCGGACTTCGCGCTGCAAATATTGTCCGCTTGCGCTAAAAATTTGGATAGTCGTCGAGCCATACATCTGCTCGAAAGCCAACGAAAATAAGCCACTTGTAGGATTGGGATACGCTGTGATTTTTCCCTCCAATTCTTTATTTTCTTCGATTCCTACTATCGTCACCAATGCTTTTTTGACTGCTGCGAGGGCGTTGATTCGTCCGAAACCATACACTGGATTTGGGATTTGACTGCCTGCGATGCCGCCACATTCTTGAGTGGTGGTAAGTGGAGTTGCTGTTTCTTGCAAGATTCTTTCGATAATTGCTACTTGCCCCGCGAGGCGCGGATTGGCTGAAATCATCAGAGCCACTGCGCCTACGACGTGCGGTCCCGCCATACTCGTTCCGTTCCATGTCGCAAAACTTCCGTCTTTGATGACCGAGCGCACGCCTACTCCGGGCGCAGTGACGTTGGGTTTCAAACGTCCGCTTCCGTCCACCGTCACAGGTCCGCGACTGCTAAAGCCAGCGATGGTATCGTTGATGTCGGTTGCTCCGACAGAAAAACTATTTTCAAAAATTGCCGCAGGATTGTTGATAGAGTTGCAGTTGCTCCCGCTATTTCCAGCCGAAACGACGGGTACGATGCCCGCAGCTTTCACGTTGGTCACTACTTGCGCCATCACCGAATAGTTGCTCGGGTTGCAGCCTTCGTCTGCGGGGCAGCCCCACGAGTTGTTGATGGCGTGCGGTGATTTGGACGGATTCGGGTTTGCTCCGTTCAGGTCGGTGGGCGCAATAAACCACTCAAAAGCCTCGATGTAAGTAGAGGGCATTCCCCAGCCGCGCTCCATATTGCGACAGCCCACCCAACGTGCTTCGGGTGCGATGCCGATTTGGTTGCCTTCGCCGTCGTCGCCGACCATTGTTCCCATCGTGTGCGTTCCGTGATTGTTGTCGTCGCAAGGCGCAAGAATACTTAGTCCGCATGGATTTTGCGACGCAATATAAAGCGTATCGCGCGTTACCAAACTGTCCAACATACCGCTCTGACTCATCAAAGTATCGTAGCGGACGACTTGCTGAATATAATGTGGGTCAATGGCGTGAATCGCATCGTGCCAGTTGTAGTTGTGATTGACGGAAGAGTCGGCGGCGTTGTAGCCGCGATATTTTTTCTTAATCGGAGCTACTTCCCATGCATAGCCAGTATCTTCGCCCCCGACGGTCACGCCCTGTCCCCGAAAACCCATTGCCCAGACGCTATCCGCTTGGATTTTGGCAACGCCCCATTCGATATTGTTGCGCTCCGACGCGCTTTGGTGAGTGCTGGAAGAGCTGTGCGCTCCCCCGAAGAAAATCGGTGTATTGGAAGTAATTTTTTCAACGTCAGCGCGTTTTGCCAATCGCTCCAAAAGATTAGAGTTTGCTTGAATACGCAAGGCATTGACGACAAAAAAACTTTGGTAAGTTGCATTTTCATTTTTTAGAACAGCGATAATTTCGCGCTGCGAAAGTTCGGCGTGCTGCTTCAGGGTATTGAAAACGAACCACGCTTTTTCGTCTTTGGTATTTAATTTTTCTGCTGCCGACACGTCAGCTTGTCGTTTTAAGATGAGTAAAAAGTCAGCTTTTACTGTGTTTTGAGCGGCGGATAATACAGAAGCATCTACTTTTTGTTTCCACTCGGTGTCGTTATTTTGGGCGAAAAGAGTATTTTGCGAAGCGATAATTGCTGCGCAAAAAAGGATTGAAGTGAAGATATATTTTTTCATAGTTACAAAATTACATAAATAATAGTTCTGTTCCAAAAAAAAACGCTCATTGGTAGAAAAGTGTTTTTGAAAATAGCAAAAAAGAGTTTTTTTTGTAAAAAAATAAAATTTTCATTCCCAATCGAGCGACAGCGAAGTGCGTATTTTGTGTGATAGTCGGTGTTTAGTACGGTAAGAAAGCATAATTTTTTGATTATTTTCAAAAAACTTACTATCTTTGAGTATATGAAAAATCAAAAAGTATTATTGGCAATTTTAGACGGTTGGGGACTCGGAAAAATTGCGTCCGCCGATGCCATTGCGCAAGCAAATACTCCCTGTATGGACGCTTTGCTCCGGACGTATCCTCACTCTACGCTCGTCACCTTTGGCGAAGATGTAGGTTTGCCTGACGGGCAGATGGGCAATTCTGAAGTCGGACATCTCAACATCGGCGCGGGTCGAGTGGTTTATCAGGAGTTGGCGCGCATCAATAAAGCTGTTCGCGAGCGGACACTTCACCAGAATCAGGTGTTGATTGCGGCACTTCAAAATGCGAAAAAAAGCGGCACTGCAGTGCATCTCATAGGCTTGGTTTCGGACGGTGGCGTACATTCTCACATCAATCACTTGCTGGCTCTTTGCGACATCACGCAGGAGCAAGAGCTTGAGCGCGTTTTTATCCACGCCTTTACAGACGGGCGCGACTGCGACCCAAAAAGTGGCTATTCATTTCTAAAAATACTCTTACAACACATTGAAAATCAGCATATTAAACTTGCTTCTGTCGTAGGAAGATACTATGCGATGGACAGAGATAAGCGTTGGGAGCGCGTCCGACTTGCCTATGATTTGCTCGTAAAAGGCATCGGAAAAACAACAGAAAATGTTTTGGAAACCATTGCGACTGACTACGAAAACGGCGAAACTGACGAATTTTTAAAACCCATTTTAGTTGAAAAAAGTGGCTGCATCAAAGACGGCGATACCGTGATTTGCTTTAATTTTAGGACCGACCGACCGCGTGAAATCACGGAAGTCTTGGCGCAAAAAGATTTTCCGGAGTATGATATGAAAAAATTGGATTTGAACTATGTCACAATGACTCGGTATGACGAAACTTATCGGAATGTAGCGGTAATGTTTACCAAAGATGATTTGCACCAAACACTTGGAGAAGTACTGTCAAAAGCGGGGCGGACGCAGGTGCGGATAGCCGAAACAGAAAAATATCCACACGTTACGTTTTTCTTTTCGGGAGGGCGAGAGCAGCCGTTTGTGGGCGAGCGGCGGATTATGGTTCCGTCTGCCAAAGTAGCAACTTACGATTTGCAGCCCGAAATGTCCGCAAATATTATTACTGACGAAATTATTACTGATATTCAGCTACATCAACCAGATTTTATTTGTTTGAATTATGCGAATACCGATATGGTAGGACATACAGGTATTTTTGCTGCCGCCGTCCACGCCGCCGAAACTGTTGATAGTTGTTTGGAGCGTTTGTTGGACGCTGCGTTGGGGCAGGAGTATGAAATCTTCGTCATTGCTGACCACGGAAATTCAGATTTTATGATAAACGAAGACGGCACGCCGAATACCGCACATACCAAAAATTTAGTACCTTGTGTTTTTATTTCAAAAAATAACACAAATGTGACATTGTTCAATGGGCGATTAGCTGACGTTGCGCCCACTATTTTGAGCAGAATGAATGTAAAAATACCGCTTGAAATGGACGGAAATAACTTAATCGTTGGGCGTTGATACTATTTATTTTTTCAAAAATTTCTAAAAAATAAGCGTTTGAAAACAAAACAAGAAATCGTAGAAAACTGGCTTCCCCGATATACTGGACGCAAATTAGACGAATTTGGCGATTACATTATCCTCGTGAATTTCAGTAATTATGTTTACCAATTCGCGCTGATGCACAATATAGATGTGCGTGGGCAAGACCGCCCAATGATGAGTGCTACTTTTGGACGCATCACAATTATTAACTTCGGAATGGGTAGCCCCAATGCGGCGACAATGATGGATTTATTGACCGCTATTAAGCCCAAAGCCGCTATTTTTTTGGGTAAATGCGGTGGTTTGCGCCACGACAAAAATAAAGTAGGCGACATGATTTTGCCCATCGCCGCCGTGCGCGGAGAGGGAACGAGCAATGATTATATGCCCCCAGAAGTACCCGCTTTGCCCGCTTTCGCGCTCCAAAAAGCCATCTCGACGACCATCAGAGAGCATGGTTTGGACTATTGGACGGGGACGGTTTACACCACCAATCGGCGTGTTTGGGAGCATCGCGAAGAGTTCAAAGAAAAGCTGCGAGAGATGCGCTGTTTGGCGATAGACATGGAAACGGCGACTATTTTTATTGCGGGTTTCAAAAATCAAATTCCCTGCGGCGCATTGCTTTTAGTGTCGGATATTCCGATGATACCAGAGGGCGTAAAAACGGACGAAAGTGACAAAAGTGTGACACAAAATTATGTAAACGAACACCTACAAATTGGGATTGATTCTTTGAAACAACTTATCAATAATTCACAAACTGTCCGACATTTGCGTTTTTGAGGAATGAAGAAAACCATGTTCCAAACTGTTTATCCTGCCAAAATTATCCTGTTCGGGGAGTACTCGGTGCTGAAAGGTTCGTCTGCTTTGGCGATTCCACTCCGCCTATTCAGTGGGAAGTGGAGCGAAGATAGTGCGCATAAAAATAATATTTTACGCACTGATTTACAGCGATTTATACAGTTTTTGGTCGAGCTAAAAGAAACGGATTCACGGTTTTTGGATTTTAATACGGACGGTTTGGCGGCGGCTTGGGAGCGCGGCTTGGCGTTTGTGTCGGATATTCCGACGGGCTATGGAGCAGGTAGCTCGGGAGCTTTGGTGGCAGCGACGTATGATATTTTTTGCGAAAAAAAGACAAGTGATACTGCTGAATTAAAAAAAATAATGTCGGCGATGGAAGGATTTTTTCACGGCTCGAGTTCCGGAATTGACCCATTGGTTTGTTACCTGAAAGAAGCTATTTTGATACGAGGGCAGGAAATCCGACCTTATTCTATGTCACAGGGATTTTTGTCACAAAACAGCAGTTTTTTTTTAATTGATACAGGAATTTGCCGACAGGCAGAGCCGTTGGTGCAGTGGTTTCAAAGGCAATGTGAGTCCAAAAAATTTGAAGAAAAATGTGTTTTAGAGTTGGCACTTTTTAACGACAGCGCAATAACTCATTTGGAAAATAAAAGCGAAATCGGACTTTTTGAGTCTTTTTCCAACGTCAGTAATTTTCAGATAGAAAATATGTCGCAGTTAATTCCTTCGGAATTTTTACCCGTATGGAAGCGTGGATTGGACGGAGCGGAGTATCGGATAAAAATTTGTGGTGCTGGCGGCGGTGGTTTTTTGTTGGGTTTTACAAAAAATCTTAAAGACCTAAAAAATCAGTTGCAGGGAATTAATTGGCTTCCGTTGGACTTATGAATGCGTCTAAAATAAAATTTTAGTCTTTTTTGCACACAAAAACAAAGGCGGGCGGAATATTGAAAGGAATAAATTTATACTTAATATTACCAAATATTTTTATATACAATCGTCTGATAAACAACGAATAGTGCATCTGAATAAACAATCCCGACGGACACAAAACTTTTTTGCAAGACTCAATAATTTCCTCTGCCAACTCATCGGGCAGCACTACAAAAGGAATCGCCGAAATAATATAATCTACTTGAGTTACTTCGTGGCGACGCAAATGTTCGACGAGGTTTGCCGCCGAATCCTCCACCAAAATACAACGTTTGTCCTGAATATTGTGTTTTATTTTCGCACAAAATGCTTCGTTCACTTCAAATATCAGCAGCTTGCTGTTGGGTTTCATTCGCTTCAAAATCTGCCTCGTAATCACTCCATCGCCAGCCCCCAACTCTACGATAACATTTGCTTTTTGAAAATCTATCGGACGCACCATCGCACGGCACAAAGACGGCGAACTCCGCACCACCGAACCTACGGTGCGGAGGTTTTGTATGCCTTGTTTCAAAAAAACGATGTTGCTCATATTCTACTTTTTATTTTTGAGGTATGTCACATAATTCGCTAAATCGGAATAAACTGTCTGGTACTGTTTTGCTTCTTCCAGCGACACTCTTACGCCGCCAATGTAAGCGACAATAAAGGCAGTTTTTATATTTTCCTTTTGTGCTATTTCTTTCCGCAACTGTTCCGCGCTGCTCAAAGTTTTGAAGAGTCCGAGTGTGTACAAATAAGTCGGAGTATCCGCACTTTTTTCAATTCCTGCGTCCGAATATTTTGTAATCAATTCTCCTTTGTACATCTGTTTGATAGCAGCTACCTGCACCTTGTAAGACAAATCTTTGCTCACATTCCGATAGCGAGTGCCTTCGGCGGCAGCCATAAATTCGCTCACTTCGGGCGCGGAAATGCTCACGCGAAGCGGTAGATTACCGATATTTTTTATCTGTATGTCTAATCTTCGGTTCATTCGCTGCCCGGCTGGATAGAGGTTGCCGTCCACAATATTTTTGGCGATTGGGTAATTAGAGCCGCAACTTTTTAGGAGAATTTGGCTTGCCCGCACACCATTTCTTATCAAGTAATCAGATATTTTTTCAGACCTTTTCATCGAAAAAAAGAGGTCGTAATCGGCTTTTTCGCTTGGGTCGGAGTGAGCGGTAAGCTGTATTTTGAGCTGCGGAAAGTCATTCATCAGGCGACTAATTTTATTGAGCTGTCTTACATTGACGGGTCCCAAAATATCGTCCTCACTGTTGTAGTACAGCGAATTGAACTCATAAAAAGTAGCTTTATTTTCGACAGATTGCTCGGGACTTACTACATTGGTAGTCACAGAAGTACCGTTTTCTTCATTATTTTCTTGTTGCGTTGCAAAATATTCTGCTACTTGACTGAACAGCAACGGCTCGGAAACTACGAGCTGCTCCTCTTGCACCGTTTTGAAATACGCTACATAAATATCGCTGCCGCCAAAGCTGCCGTTGTCCTTGCGATTGGAAGAATAAAAGGCTTTTTGACCGTCTTTTGCTATCCGAAAAAATAAGTCGTCGCCGGCTGAATTGATAGGAAAACCGACATTGGTTGCCGCAGTCCAGTCTTGCTTCATGTCGTCAAATTTTATCCGAAAAACATCGAAACCACCCGTACTTTGGGTAGAGTTGGAGCTGAAATAAAGTGTTCTGCCGTCAGCTGCCAAAAACGGCGAAAGTTCGTCGTATGGTGTGTTGATGTGCGGACCAAGATTCTTTGGCTCTGCCCAAACTCCGTTTCGCAATTCGGTGATATACAAGTCGTTGCCGCCAAATCCACCCGCTCGGCGACTCGAAAAAAGCAGCGTAGAGTCGTTGAAAAAGTGCATATATCCATCTCCGCTTGCTGCGTCTAACGGGCTCCGGAATGTAGGTAGATAGGTAGGATTGTCATTAGAATTTTGGCGAAAAGTGTCCACCAAAATCTCGCCGCCTTGCAAGTTGAAGCCCTTAAAAAAAAACATAACCGTTCCTTTGGCATTGAAATCCAAAATCACGTCTTGGCGCGGAGTGTTGAGCAGCGTATTGAGTTGCGTGACGCTCGCCCACTCGCCGCCGGTGATTTTTGCGGAATAAATATCGGCTGCGTAAGAGCCAAATATTTCGTCTTTCAAGCCTTTCGGGTCGCGCAGACCGCCCACGTTGCCTGCACGCGCGGACGAGAAATAAATTTTCTCGTCGTTGTTGGGACTTAATACGGGAGCGAAGTCGTCGCCGCTTCCGTTCACTTTATCACCCAAATTTTCGACCAGCGTAGTTTTATCTTTTGCCACCAACAGCTGACCCGACGCGCAGCGTTTGATGTCATCTACCAATCCTCGACGTTGCGTTTCATTCAAGCCGCTCTGAAGTCGCAAATATAATTTGTAAAATTTGATGGCTTCTTTGAACTCCAGCTGCTCGTGAGCGCAGCGACCCAAATAAAAACAAGCCTGCGGTTCAGTGCCGTTTTCTCCGTCTATGAAAAAACCCAAATATTTTTGAGCTTGCTCCAAATCATTCGTAAAATACGAACAAATCCCGATGCGCATTTTTACTTCATTGTCTTTTGGATTGCTGCGCTGCAACATTGTGTAGCTGTCCAACGCTTTGGCATAAAGTTGATGCTCGAAGTAGGCATCGGCTTCGCGGCGTATGTCTTTTGGCTTTTGAGCCGCTAAAAAACTGAAACTGCCGAAGAAAAGTAACAACCCAAAAGTAAGACGAAAAAAAAGTTGGTTCATTTTTTAAAAAATATAAGTGCTTGTGTGGTGTTTGTTTGCTGTGTTTTAGTGTAATTTTTCAACCATTAATTTTCATAGTTGATTTCCAGAAATAACTAAAAACTAAATAAGAATCTGTGTCTAAATAGTTTTATGAATCGACAACAGCTTTAGCTGTTGTCTAAAAAAAGTGGTGTATCGGCTTTAGCCAAATACTTGCCAAAAACAAGTCATTTAGGCTAAAGCCAACACCAATTATTATTCGTTGCCCGACAACTAAAGCAGTCGGCTCTTAATGCAGACTAAATATATTCAGCTATTTAAAGGCTTCGTTTGGTATCAAAATTCTCCAAATAATCAGCTACTTTCCGGAGGAAAGAGCCGCCCAAAAAGCCGTCCACTACTCGGTGGTCGTAGGAGAGCGACAAAAACATCATTTGCCGGATAGCGATGACATCTCCAAATTCGGTTTCCAGCACCGCCGGGCGTTTGCGAATCGCTCCGACTGCCAAGATGGCTACTTGCGGTTGGTTGATGATTGGAGTTCCCATCACATTGCCGAAAGTCCCTACGTTGGTCAGCGTGAAAGTGCCGCCTTGTACTTCGTCGGGTTTGAGTTGGTTGAGTCGCGCTCGACCAGCCAAGTCATTGACGGATTTCGTGATGCCCGCCAGATTGAGCATATCGGCGTTTTTGATGACGGGAACTATTAGGTTGCCGCTCGGCAGTGCGGCTGCCATTCCGATATTGATATTTTTTTTGACTATGATTTTAGTGCCATCTACCGAAGAATTAATCATCGGAAAATCCTTGATAGCTTTTACGACCGCTTCTATGAAAATAGGCGTGAAAGTCAGATTTTCGCCGTAGCGACTTTGGTAGTCTTTCTTCACTTGGCTGCGCCAATTCACCAAATTGGTCACATCGGCTTCTACGAAAGACGTGACGTGCGGCGAAGTTTGCTTTGACATTACCATGTGATCGGCGATGAGTTTGCGCATTCTGTCCATTTCGATAATCTCCACATTCCCGCTCACCGAAGTAGCTGCCGCAGACGGCTGGATATTGGGGACGGCGATTGGGGACGGCGCAGCTTCTGCGGGCGGCGCAGAAACACTCGGCGTTGCTGGCGGCACCACGAAAGGAACTGCTGCCGCATTTTCTCGATTAGCGACATAATCCAGTACATCTTTTTTCGTCACGCGTCCTTCTTGACCTGTACCAGCTATTTTATCCAATTCGGACTGCGTAATATTTTCTGCTTTCGCAATGTTTTTGACCAATGGCGAATAAAAGCGACCTTCTAAATACGTTACATTCGCAGTATCTGGCAGGGCGATGGCGACGATTGGCTCCGTCACCGTTTGGGCTGCCACTTTGTTGCTTTCCAACGGGACGGCAGCTACACTCGGGGTAGGCTTTGCGACTGCGGATTCGCTTTCCGTAGCGATGACGGCGATGATTTTTCCTACTGGGACGACGTCGTTTTCTTGAAACATTATTTGCGTCACGACTCCCGATATGGGCGACGGAACTTCTGTATCCACTTTGTCGGTAGCGATTTCGAGTATCGTTTCGTCGGCTTTTACGGAGTCTCCTACTTTTTTTACCCAGCGCAAAATGGTCGCCTCCATGATACTTTCGCCCATTTTAGGCATTATTAATTCGACTTGAGCCATATTTAGTGTAGCTTAAATTTTTTTTCTATTTGATGAAATTTGTGTTCGGCACTGCAAAGGTACACATTTTAGAATAATTTTTGGGAGGTATTTTTTGAGGAAGGAGGAAAAATAAGGTTTTCAAATTTTTCCAATAAATTCAGTCAATAACGAGGCATTTTTAAATCGTAAAAAAGGGCGTTGTAACGAAAAACAGTGCGTTGATTGGTTCTAATTTAGCCGACAGAATGGACAGTTTATTTTAGACGCGCTCCGAAATAAAATGCTGCGCAAAAAAAACTGTGCTAAAAATGTATTTTTGCAAAAATAATTATAATGAATAGCACCAACATTGTTGCGTTGCAACACTTGATGAAAGACAATATTTTACGAAAAATTATCGAAACTGCTGCGCTCCAAGAGTCGCCTCGCGACAGGAATTTGTATGAAGAGTTGTTAGACGCTATCGTGTCCCAACAGCTTTCGGTGAAGGCTGCAAATACTATTTTCAATCGTTTTTTGGATTTATTTGAAGATAAAAATCCGCTTCCCGAGCGAGTGCTGGCGATGTCGGCAGAAGATTTGCGGGCGGTAGGATTGTCGTTTCAAAAAGCGGGTTATATCCAGAATGTTGCGACGTTTTTTAAAGAAAATAATTGGGAAAACAAAGACTGGAGTGGCATCGCCGACGATGAAATTATTTGCCAGCTGACTCAAATAAAAGGTGTTGGAAAATGGACTACCCAGATGATATTGATGTTCACGCTCGGGCGAGAAGACGTTTTTCCGACGGACGATTTGGGGATTCAGCAAGGCATCTCGAAGGCTTATGGACTCACCGAAACGGGCAAAGCACTCAAAATCCGCATGGAAGAGATTGCGCTTGCTTGGCAGCCCTACCGCTCTGTCGCCTGCCGCTACCTGTGGCGTTGGAAAGACAGCAAATAAGCTCGACTTTATTTTATTATTTTTAGGCTCAAATCCATGCTGCGAGCGGAATGTGTGAGTGCACCGACGGAAATAAAATCAACTCCTGTGAGTGCAATATTGCGCAACGTTTGGAGATTCACACCGCCCGACGCTTCTGTTTCAAAGGCTTTGTCAATGATTTTTACGGCTTCGTGCATCATCGAAAGTTCAAAATTATCGAGCATAATGCGGTTCACTTTGCCGCCTGTGCCTACCGACATTGTTTCGCGAAGCTCCGCCAGATTCCTAACTTCTACCGTGACGGGCAGATGTTGCAGACTTTTTGCTTGCTTATAAATCGTCACTTTTTCGACCGCTTTGGTGATAGTTCCACACGCGTCAATGTGGTTGTCTTTGAGCATAATTCGGTCGTAAAGTCCATAGCGATAGTTGGAGCAACCGCCTATTTTGACCGCCCATTTTTCTAAAAAACGCAGCAACGGCGTAGTTTTTCGAGTGTCCAAGATGGTCACCGGCAAGTCCGCCACAGCTTGCTGATATTGTCGGCTCAAGGTCGCGATACCGCTCATGCGCTGCATGAGATTGAGTACCAATCGCTCGGCTTTGAGCAGCGTTTGGCTGTCACATTCTACCTCGAAAGCAATATCTCCGAAATTTATCGGCGCGCCGTCGCTTATTTTTTTTTCAAACAGCATATTGCTGTCCATGCGGCGGAAAATATGTTCCGCCAACTCGACTCCCGCCAGCACTCCTTGCTCTTTTACCAACAGTTTGGCACGACTTCGAGCGTCGGACGGTATGCAAGCCAGCGAAGTATGGTCGCCGTCGCGCACATCTTCATAAATAGCGAGGTCGATAAAATTATTTAATTCTTGCACGTCAATGCCCGTCATAAGTGGTCTGAAAGTTAGAAGTTAGAAGATTTTTTCTAAAAAAGTACGCCAAGATGTAGGACGATGGTGCCCAAAGTTGCCTTTGAGTTTTCGCCTCTTTTGTCGTATCCGTCGTCTTCGTTGCCCAAAATATTGTCTGTGCCAGCGTTTCTGACGGCTTTGTAAGCACCGCTGTCTTTCGTAACGTCCAAAAAGCCTTGTTGGTAATAGATACCTGCTACGAGCGCAGTTTTTTCGCTCACGCTGTACTCTATGCCGCCGCCAAAGCCCCACGAGAGGTTGAAAAGATTGACCGCTCCGCGAATATTCTCTTTTTCGGTCGCCACGCCAGTCCCTTCGATAGCTCCGCGCGCTTGCGTCAAAATGCCGAGCGTAAAGACGGGTATTTCGGCAAAATAGCGAAGGTAACCGAAATCTCCTGTGCGCATTTTTAGTCCCAACGGGATTTCAAAATATTGAAGGTTGTACTTGAGGTTTACGCCGTCGGGCAGTGGTTTTTCGCCAGAGTTGAATTTACTTTCGGAAAGTTCCGCGCCTGCCCAAAAGTTGCCGCCTACGTCGTGGAGCAACTTTCCGCCTTGACTAAACGCCAATCCCAAGCCGCTCGTGATGGCATAGTTGCCTTCTGGAGTGATGTTGTACTCGCCTTTCATGCCGATTTTGATGCCCAATACGCCCAGACTCGAGCCGTTGGAGTTGATTTTTGCGTCCGAAGTCCCTATTTTACTAAATGTCGGGCTGAGCTGGAAGCCGAATCGGAAGTTATTCAAAGATTGGGCGTGAAGGTTAGAGAGGGAAAAAATCATAAATATTCCCAAAATGTGTGCAATTTTCTTCATGTTTTTATAGTTTTGCGATTAAGAAAGAAAGGTGGTAGAAAATGTATTTGGAACAAACGCCGCATTTTTTTGCTAAATATTTTTAAAATCAAGTATTTTTTTATGAAAAATAAAATATTATTTTGTCTTTGTGCGGTCGTGATTATTACAGCGGTCGCTTGCTCTACGGACAAAGATAAGAAAATTCCCGATGTTTCCAAAATTCCGATAGAAATAAAATTGCAGCGATTCGACAAAGAGCTGCTGTCAATGGA
>JAYWGG010000294.1:0-1502 GCA_043778415.1 Saprospiraceae bacterium | reverse complement strand
TGTTCAAGCTGGTTGTGGCGGCGAAAAAGAGCCATAAGGCAAGTATTTTTTTTGTCATTATGTGCTAACTTTTTAACGTTTAAAATTTTGGTGGATTTTTTCAAAGGAATGAAGAAAAAATAAGGTACTGAATATTGTTACGCAGTATTTTGAGTCAAAATAAGGCAGATTTGACGAGCAATGCAGCGCATTGTAAGGATAATCTAACGAAATTTTGGCTTAAAATACAAGTAAGAATACAGTAAATTATTTTAGACGCCTTTCAGAGCTGTAAAGTTAAGCATTTTTAGTCAAATATTGGTTTTTCAAATATTAATTTTTTATTAATATTTTGAATATTTTTCGCACAGCATTTTCTACAAAAATAAATTGGTCTTTTATGATTTTTTAGGAATTTTTATGGTGTAACTCTTGCCCATTTTGTTCATCAGCGAGCTGCCGATGAGCCACGGATTGTATATTTTTAGTGTTCTAAAATCTGTTCCGTATTGTTTGGCGAAGTCGCCCCAGTTGTCCACTTTCCCCGTGACGACTACTTCCGTGAAGTCGTCTAATACTTTATACAGCCCTTCGTCTTTGACGAAATAGCCGTAAAAACGCGGATTTTTCATAATTTCTTTCATCGCTACGATGCGAAACGGGTAGCGCATTGTTTCTTCCGTCAGGTTGAGTTGGTAGAAGTTGGCGGCGCGCTGGTTGGCGAGTTCACCCGAGATTCTGCCCGGTCCGCCGTTGTAGGCTGCTGCCGCGAGCGTCCAAGAGCCAAATTTTTGCTTACAGTCTTTGATAAAACTACAAAATGCGCGGCTGCACTTTTCGATGTGGTAGCGTTCATCTACTTCCGCGCTTACTTCCAGACTGTATTGCCGCGCCGTCCCTTCCATAAATTGCCAAATGCCTTTCGCGCCTGCGGGCGAGGTGGCGTTGCGTAGATTACTTTCGATGACGGCAAGGTACTTCATGTCGTCGGGAATGTTATTGTCTGCCAATATTTTTTCCATAAACGGAAAATAGCGGTGGGCAAGTTTGATGTTGAGAATCGTGCTGCCGTGGAGATACGAGTTGGCGATCAACTCGCGGTCGAGCCGCTCTACAACATCGAAGTTATCCATCGGGATAGGTTCGCCAGCCAAATCGTAACTTTGGTTGATATTGACCGACCGAACCACTTGGGTCAGAGAGTCAAAACGGGCATCGCTCCCTCCAAAGTCGCCGCTGCGATACGACACGAACAGTGCCAACGTCAGGAACGCCGCTACGGCGAGGGAGTATTTTGAAATATTTTTTGACTGCGTCATTATTTTATGGTTTTTCGCAAAGGTATTCACTTCCGCCCGAAAAACCAAGTTGGATTTTTCTTTTGGCAATGTGTCTTATTTTACTAACTGATGTTACGCAGAAACATTTTGACTGGCTCATTTGAGCTTAATTTTTGTAGCTATTTACTTGGTCTTTGTCACTTTTTTTCTTGATAAAAAAAGTAACCAAAAAAATCAAGTGCT
>JAYWGG010000293.1:0-1512 GCA_043778415.1 Saprospiraceae bacterium | reverse complement strand
TAAAAATTTTGTCTTATGCTGGGGCTTTCAGCGATATGGATAGCAAAGACTACGACGAACTAATGGCTCAAATAAAAGAAGATAGAAAACAACTTTTTACTCTAATCGCATAGAGCTACTTAAAATTGATAATTGGACAAAGTAAGATTTTGAGAACATATACCAATTTTGAAGGATAATGGAAAAATCAGCCCTAATATTTGTGTCTTTGCTATTTTTGGTAGTGATATTCGTGAATAATGGAGCTTTTGCGCAAGCAAATGTGGGGTTGAAAGAAAAATCGTACATTCGTTACCACCGCAAAATAATAGACGCCGAATATGCGATTTTTGTAAAAAATGACAGCCTTGGCGGATTGAATATTTTTGACGAAACGTTTTTAGATTACGATTTTGTCTATGTTGATGATTGTATAGAGGCGTTTCAGTTGGCGTTGGTTTTTAAGCAAGATACGCTTGCGCTGCGGTTTTTGAAAAAGGCGATGCAGAATGGGTTTGAATTACAACTATTCGATTTGCTCAATCAGGGCTGCTTGTGTAATTATTTCACTAAAAAAAACCAAAAAATAAATTTGTTTGAATTTTTTTTAGCGAAGCACGGCGATGAATTGAAATCATATTTTGACAGCGAAAACCCAAAATATGTTGAGAAGATAAAAAAGCAGCAACAAATATTCATCGAGCTTTATGAAAATCACATCATAGAGCAACTGTATAAGCAGAATGAACAAAAAATCGACTTTCATTACCGACGAGGCGCAAAAACTTACAAAGAAGTTTCGGAACAAAATATTCAATTTATTGAGTCGCTTTTCGAGCAGCGCAATTTTGTCGGCGAACAAAATTTAGGAATTTATACCGATAATTTGGTGAAAAACTTGGGAACGCCTTATTTTTCGATAGACGAATTAGCAAAAAAAGTGCTTAAAAATTATAAATTTAAGGGCAGCCTCGACGACGTACCGTACAATAAGGAGAGCGATTATTTTGGGGCAAGTCCGATTTTTATTATGTCGTTTCATAATCCGAATGGTTACAACAGGTTGCTGCCTTACGCAGATGAGGCTATTGACAAAGGGTTTTTGCACCCGAGAGAATTTGCTGTCCTTTTGAAGTCCAATGACAAAAATAAAGACGAGTACGAGCAGTTGGGTATGGACTTTTATGAGAAAATACCCACAAACTTGGACGCAATCAACAAAAAAAGACGAGCTAAATATTTATCTCCTTTTGAAGTAGATTACTACAAACATAAGTTCCAGCACGAAAGAAACGTGCAGCTATTTTTTGGTTTTTTCAAACAGTCAAGGTAATCGTGGGGTCGTATTTGAAAATATGAGTGATAAAAGACTTTATATAATCGCGGGCTGTAACGGAGCGGGCAAAACCACTGCGTCTTTTACTATTTTACCCGAGATTTTGGATTGTAAAGAATTTATCAATGCTGACGAAATTGCAAAAGGCTTATCTCCTTTTCAGCCCGAAAAAGTGTCTTTTGAAGCGGGACGAATAA
>JAYWGG010000292.1:0-1514 GCA_043778415.1 Saprospiraceae bacterium | reverse complement strand
GTTCTTTTTCCAAACTGTGTTGCGTAAAAATAGCCACGAGCGGCGGCGCGCCATTTTTCCCCAAGCCGCTCGTATTTTGCCAATCTACTACCGCACTGCCCGAAAAAATCAACCCCAACGAGTCGGGATACAGCGCGATAGGCAAATGCTCCCAGTGAAACATATCTTTGCTGACCGCATGACCCCAGTGCATCGGTCCCCACACCGTCGAGTCCGGAAAATATTGATAAAATAAATGGTATTCGCCCTCAAAAAATACCAAACCATTCGGGTCGTTCATCCACTTGGCGGGCGGCGTGAAGTGAAAGGACGGGCGGTGCGGCTCGCCAGTCGTCGGCAGAGTATTTTTTGGGTAAAAAAAAGCGGAGATGCAGCCTGCTAACAGGAAAAGTATTTTTTTCATGGATACAATTTATGGAATCTTATTTTTGTTTTCGCATTAAATCCCCGAAAAAACTCAACGCGCCCATACGGGCAAATCGGGTGTGCCTCCGCTTTGTGTGGCTACAAACGCGCCCATTCGACAAGCAAAATCAAGGCAGTTTTCTACGGATTCGCTCCGCAAATGTTTAGACAAATAGCTCGCCAAAAAAGCGTCGCCGCTTCCGATGGTGTCCTTTACAACTACTTCATAACCTTTGTGTTGGATGTATTCGTCCGCCGAGTTCAATACGATTGCGCCGTGTTCGCCTCTCGTGACGATGAGTAGTTCCGTGTGATAATGAGATTTTATCCACGACATTTTTTCGTGTTGTGTGCCTTTTACGGCGTTCCACTCGGCGATAATATCCAATTCGCTGTCGTTCATTTTTACGATGTCTGCGAGCGGCAGCAGTTCGTCCAACAGTTTTTTAGAAAAAAAAGGACTTCGCAAATTGACATCTAATACTCTAACGGGAGCCGCCTCGATGAAGCGCAACAAAGTCTGCCGGCTGATGGGACTTCGCGCCATAAGTGTTCCAAAAACCAACGCACGGCTGGCTTTTAATAGAGGAATAATTTGCTCAGTCGCCTCGATATAATCCCAAGCAACATTTTCCACGATTTCGTAGGAAGGATGTCCGTTAGCGTCCAAGCAAACTTTTACCGTTCCCGTTGGGTGTGCGTCATCTTGTTGGAGATAGTCGGTTCTGATGTTTTTTTGTTTCAAAAAATCAATAATTTCTTTTCCCAAATCATCGCTGCCGACTTTGCTCACCATAGCGGTGCTGATGCCCAACTGGTTGAGGTGAAAAGCCACATTCATCGGTGCGCCGCCAGCGACTTTTTCCGTCGGCAACATATCCCAAAGGACTTCTCCCAGACAAATGACAGTTGGTTGTGACATTTTTTAGAAAATATTTTAGAAAAAATTAAATTTTTCGATGCGTTGTTAGGAATGAGGAAAAATAAGGTACTTAATTTATGTTCTTAAATACTTGTGCATAATTACTTTCGTTTAAAAATCCCGAAGGGATTAAATGTTTATAAAAGACAAATGCCCTATATCTGCGACCCCTTCGGGGTCGGACGCG
>JAYWGG010000291.1:0-14257 GCA_043778415.1 Saprospiraceae bacterium | reverse complement strand
AATCTATCCCAAATATCTACGTTTGGACGGTCAAAGATGCCGACGGGACGGCTGCAAAAATCGGCTTTTTTGGGGTGACTTTGCCCAGCACGAAGAAGGATTACGTTCACTACGACGATTTTTTTCAAGCTGCGAAAGCGGCTGTGGAGCGTCTGAAAACGATAGAAAAAGTAGATGTAATCATAGGAATTACGCATCTCAACGTTTCAGACGACAAAAAATTAGCTGCTTTGCTGCCTGAAGTGCCGCTCCTAATCGGCGGTCACGACCACAACAATATGCTGCTCAAAGTAGGAAACAGCAAAATTGCGAAGGCTGACGCAAACGCCAAAACGGTCTATCAGCACCATTTTGAGTTCGACAAACGCTCCAAAAAAATACTCCTGAACTCAACATTAATTCCAATAACAGACAAAATCGTAGAAGATTCAGCCACCCAAAAAATTGTCACAAAATGGGAAAAAATTACAACAAAAATCTTCGAGAAGTCAGATTTTCAACCCAAAAAAATTATAGCCAATCTACAAAATGAAATCAACGGCAGCGATGCCCACAATCGCCTCCAGCAAAGCGAATTAGGAAGACTCATTACCTCCGCAATGTGTAGCGCGTGGGCGGACACAGTGGATTGTGCTTTGCTCAATAGCGGCTCTATTCGATTGGACGACGTTTTGCAAACCACTATAACTCAATACGATATACTTCGTATGCTCCCTTTTGGCGGCGGTATTCCGTTGGTAAAAATGAAAGGAAAATTATTGAAATCCATTTTAGACATCGGACAAAAAAACATCGGTAGCGGCGGATATTTGCAACGCGAAAAAGTTAGTTTCGATAGCAATGAAAAAAATTGGATTGTGGCAGGAAAAATATTAGAAAATGAAAAAATATACTCGGTTGTGCTTACAGATTTTTTAATTTTGGGCAAAGAAAAAGGATTGGATATGATAACAAAAGACAATGCGGACATAATTTCTATCGAAATAATAAATCCGAAAAATAAAGATGATGAACGTACAGATATTAGAAAATCTCTAATAAATCACTGGAAATCAGGACTTTAAATAGTTGTTATTCTTCGCTCATTCGCAATATTTCATCAAATTCGCTTTTGTCAAGTGCCATCACAGAGAGCCGACTTTGGCGAATAAGTCCGATATTTTTCAGAGATTCGTTCGCCTTAATATCAACTAATGTGACAGGCTTTTTGAGTTGATGAAGCGGTTTTAAGTCCACCACTACCCAAGCGTCATTTTCGATAGTAGGGTCAGGATAAAACTCCCGAACCAACTCCGCAACGCCCACGACCGCACGAGAAATATTGCTATGATAAAAAAATACTATGTCACCAAGTTTCATTAATTTAAGATTATTTCTGGCTTGATAGTTGCGCACGCCGTCCCATTTATCGCCGCCAAGAGCCACGAAAGTATCCCAAGAAAAAGTATCTGGCTCTGATTTTACCAACCAATAGTTCATTTAGATATTTTTTAATTTTTCACAAATATATCAAAATTAATCTTGATAAAATTTATAAATTTTAATGGAACTTTGCTGCCTCACGACGAAGTATTTCTGGCGGCAGAAAATAGAGCATTCAGGTATGGCGACGGAATTTTTGAAACGCTTAAAGTAATAAATGGCAAAATTTTATTTCTCGACTTGCATTTTGAGAGGCTGCAAACCGGCATTGGACGACTAAAAATTCAGATGTCTGAAAATTTTAGTGTATCTTTTTTTGAAAAAGAAATACAAAAAGTGACATTGTTCAGTGGCAACTTTCGAGTTAGGTTCACTATTTTTAGAGCCGACGGCGGATTTTACGAGCCTACTAATAACGAAGGAAAATTTGTTATTGAAGCCTTCGCTATTTCCGATACTTACTATCCAAACTACGAAAAAGGTCTTAAAGTTGCCATATCTAACGAAATATACGTTCAAAATAGCTACTTTTCGGGAATAAAGTCCGTCAATTCGTTGCCTTATGTGATGGCGAGTATTCAAAAAAAAGAATTAGCTGTTGATGATTTGTTGCTAAAAAATGCCGCAGGAAACATCGCGGAGGCAACCCACTCTAATATATTTTTTATAAAAAATAATAAAATTGTGACACCGCCAGTTTCCGAAGGCTGCATTGACGGAGTGATGCGAAAAATTGTTTTAGAGCTTTCCAAAGAGTTGAATTTTGACATCGCCGTAGCTCCAGTTCCCGCCGCAGACATTTATCAGTACGATGAAATTCTATTGACAAACGTAATTCAGGGGATTCGCTGGGTAGAATATTTGGATAAAAAAGTATTTCAGAAAAATAAAACAAGTCAATTCATTGACAAAATAAATAATATTGTGACATTAAAAATAAATTAAAAATATTTATAAAATGAAAAAAATATTAGTAGCTAATCGAGGCGAAATTGCGTTGAGAGTAATGAAGACTGCCCAGAAAATGGGTATCGCTACCGTAGCCGTTTATTCAGAAGCAGACCGCAACGCTCCTCACGTGAGATTCGCCGACGAAGCAGTTTTTTTGGGTGCGTCGCCATCTAATCAATCTTATTTAGTGATTGAAAAAATTATTGCTGCCGCAAAACAAACAAATGCCGATGCCATACATCCTGGTTACGGTTTTCTGAGCGAAAATGCAGAATTTGCCAGAAAAGTCAAACAGAATGGTATTATTTTTATAGGTCCGACTCCAGAGGCTATCGAAATGATGGGCAGCAAATTAGCTGCAAAACAAGCTGCGAAAAGTTTTAATATCCCGATGGTTCCGGGTACGGAGGAGGCGATTGAAGATGTCGAAACAGCAAAAAAAATAGCGCAACAGACTGGTTTTCCGATACTTATAAAAGCTTCTGCTGGCGGCGGCGGCAAAGGAATGAGAATCGTAGAAAACGCCGACGAACTCGAAGAACAGATGAATCGAGCTGTCAGCGAGGCAACTTCAGCTTTCGGAGATGGTTCTGTTTTCATCGAAAAATATGTCACATCTCCGCGACATATTGAAATTCAAGTCCTTGCAGACACGCACGGAAACATAGTTTATTTGTTCGAGCGCGAGTGCAGTGTGCAGCGACGACACCAGAAAGTAGTTGAAGAAGCTCCGTCGTCTTGCCTAACTCCTACCATTAGAGAAGCAATGGGAAAAGCGGCTGTAAATGTAGCAAAATGCTGTGATTATGTAGGTGCAGGGACGGTAGAATTTTTGTTGGACGAACAATTAAATTTTTATTTTTTAGAGATGAACACTCGATTACAAGTGGAGCATCCAGTGACTGAATGGATTACAGGCGTTGATTTGGTGGAGCAGCAAATTCGCGTAGCTCGCGGAGAAACCCTGTCACTCAGTCAAGATAATTTAAAAATAACTGGTCACGCCCTCGAATTGCGAGTTTATGCCGAAGACCCCAGCAATAATTTTTTGCCAAGTGTAGGGATTTTATCGAAATATCAGCCGCCGAAAGGCGAAAATATTCGGGTAGATGACGGATATCAAGAAGGAATGGAAGTGCCAATTTTTTATGACCCAATGCTTGCAAAGTTAGTTACTTACGGCGAAAATAGAGAGCAAGCTATTCAAAAAATGATTTTTGCAATAGATAATTATTTGGTAGAAGGAATTGCAACAACGCTCTCTTTTGGAAAATTTGTTTGTTTACATCAAGCATTTGTGACTGGTAATTTTGACACTAATTTTGTAAAAAAATATTTTAATCCTGAAATCGTGACTGGTACTGAAAACAATGAAATAAAAATTGCCTCTGAACTTGCTTTAAAACTATTTTTAGAAAACGATAAGGTTTTGACCCTCCCAGATAGCTTGCACACAGAATGGCATTTTAGACATTAGGTTTTGTCACAAAAATTAAATAAAATTTAAAAAAACTATTAGAAAATGGATAAAAAATATGAATTTAATCCGAATGGAGTCGGAATAAAAAATGGTCATTTTATTGGTATGCCTTTTGAAGAAAAAGATGCTGCAGTCGTTCTTTTTCCTGTGCCTTGGGACGTGACGGTTTCGTATGCGGCAGGAACTTCGCGCGCGCCAGAAAATATTTTATCCGCTTCTTCTCAACTTGATTTATTTGACTTGGACGTACCAAATGCTTGGCAAAATGGAATTTTTATGCGCAATTCAAATAAAAATTGGTTGAAAAAAAATGACATTTTAAGAAAAAAATCAGTCAAATATATTGACTTTTTAGAGAATGGTGGCGACATCGCTCAATCTCCCAAAATGAAAAAAACGCTCGCCACGCTCAATCAATCCTGCGAAGAATTGCGGGAATATGTATATCAAGAATGTAAAAAATTATTGGCAGAAAATAAGTTTGTTGGGTTGGTCGGAGGCGACCACAGCACGCCGTTGGGTTATTTACAGGCATTATCTGAATGTCACAAGGAGTTCGGAATTTTACATTTTGATGCACATTGTGATTTGCGCAATTCGTACGAGGGTTTTACATATTCTCACGCTTCTATTTTTTACAACGCACTGAAAATCAGTAACATAACAAAAATTACGCAGGTAGGGATTAGAGATTGTTGCGAGGAAGAAGTAGATTTGGCAAAACATTCCGACGGAAAAATTGAGATTTTTTTTGACCAAAATTTGAAATCCGACCTATACAATGGCGAGTCGTGGGATAGTATTTGTACCAAAATAATCCAAACGCTGCCCCAAAAAGTGTATGTTAGCTTTGATATTGATGCGCTCGACCCCAAACTTTGTCCCCAAACTGGCACGCCAGTTCCCGGCGGTTTAGAATATCAAGAAGCTGTATATTTATTAAAAAAATTGAGCTTGAGTGACAAAGAAATAATTGGTTTTGACTTGGTAGAAGTCGGCGGCAGCTCCGATTGGGACGGAAATGTGGGCGCAAGATTATTATACAAAATGATAAACTTATTCTATAAAAAGTAGTATATTTGCATTGTAATTTTATCTATCTCACAATTAAATATTTCAGTTATGAAAATCAAACTAATCTTTACTTTACTTCTCGTGGGTAGTATTTCGGTTTTTTCATACGCCCAAAAATCCAATATTTCCGTAGGTATTGGTGTCGAAAATGGTCTATATTTTGCCAACAGTCACTTACGTGGCAGTATTAATTATGCCTACAAAATCAATAATTTTTGGGCGGCTTCGTTAGGTTTAGGCTACATAAATACCAATGAGCCTACTAACATTTCGACTCAATATGATATTAGCAAAATCACCAACCAAGAACAAATCCTAAATTCAGAACTGCACTTGCTGTATTCGCCGTTCAAAAATAATAAAGCAAGTAACTTTAGCATCGGCTTGGGCGTTTCAAATTCTAATTATTGGTTTGATTATCCGACAAGCATAGAAATTATCGGTTCGAATAAATTTGAAATTATTAACCGACAAAAATATACCAATAATATTTTGATGGCAGATCTTGTGTTGGCGTTTTCGCACAAACTATCCAAACATTTTTCCGTCGGCATCTCCGCTACCGGAAAAGTTGGAAAAGACTATACAAGATGGGTAGCCCGTCAAGAATTATATAAAATTTCTGATAATTTCTCGGCTGGCTCATCATTAAGTTCTTTTGGTGGCTACGAGGTTTTTGTAGGCGATATAATCTTAAAAGTAGGTTACGATTTTTAGTGTTCAATCGAAATAATTTCTATCATCTCAACTAAATAAATTGAAAATGTATTCAAAAACTATCTTTTTTTTCGCTGCGCTTTGCATGAGTTTTTCTCTTGCCGCGCAAGTTATTTATACCGATCCAGTTTTTCCAAATGTTGATGACAATGTGACAGTCTATTTCAACGCTGCCGAAGGAAATCAGGCTCTAAAAAATTCTACGACTCCTATCTATGCGCATACGGGAGTTATCACGGACGCTAGCACTACGCCGAGCGACTGGAAGCACGTTAAAAGTGCATGGGCAACCACTGACCCAAATGTACTTTTGACCTCTCAAGGAAATAATATTTATTCTATTTCCTTCAATATTCGGACTTATTACAACATCGCAGCCAACGAAAATGTACTAAAATTGGCGTTTGTGTTCAGAGATGCGACAGGAAGTACGGTTGGTAGAAACGTCGACGGTAGTGATATTCTCTACGACGTGGTGCCTGCAAATGTGGGGCTGCAAGTGCAGTTTTTGACTCCTACCAGCAACAGTTTAATCACTCAATTAGGTCAAAATATTTCTGTGAAAGCCGCTGCGACTCAAAATGCAAACCTAAAACTCACCGATAATAGCGCGTTACTAACAGAAGTTTTATCGGGAAAAACTTTAAATTATAACTTAAATGTGACATCGGCTGGTACGCACGAAGTCAAAGTCACAGCTACAAATGTCACAGAAACTAAAGAATCTGTATTTTTTTATGTTGTCCCCAAGCCGCTTCAAGTATCAGAACCGCCTGCGGGAATGAACTTGGGAGCGAATTATTTACTCGGTGACACGAGTATTTTACTAAAATTTTATGCTCCCAACAAACAAAATATTTTTGTAATCGGCAACTTCAACAACTGGACGCTTAACACCAATTATCAGATGAATCGGAGTGCCGACGGTGCGACTTGGTGGTTGGTCATCGGAGGGCTTTCTCCGTTACAAAGGGTTAATTATCAGTATGTTGTGGACGGAAGTTTGAAAGTTGCAGACCCTTTGAGCGAGCTAATTTTAAGTGCTGACGATGCTGGTATTAGTGCCTCGACTTTTCCAAATTTGCCGGCTTATCCGACTGGAAAAACAACTGGAACTGTTTCTACGATACAAATTGGCAAACCAGCTTTTGCATGGCAAGCAAATAATTATGTAGCTCCGCCTAAAACAAATCTTGTCATTTACGAAACTTTACTGCGTGATTTTGTAGCCAATCATGACTATAAAACCATGTCAGATACTTTAAATTATTTTCAAAAATTAGGCATAAATTGCATTGAGCTGATGCCTGTCAATGAGTTTGATGGGAATAAAAGTTGGGGTTACAATCCGTCCTACCACATGGCATTGGATAAGTACTACGGCTCGCCAGAATCCTTTAAAACATTCATTGATGAAGCTCACAAGCGCGGAATTTCGGTCGTTTTAGATGTAGTTTTTAATCATACTACGGGAAGTTCGCCGCTTGCACAACTATATTGGGACTCCGCCAATAATCGTCCTACATTAGATAATCCTTGGCTCAACCCTGTCGCAAAACACCCATATAATGTTTTTAATGACTTCAATCACGAAAGCAATGCGACCAAAGAATATATGTATCGTTGCCTCAAATATTGGTTGTCGGAATACCGAATTGACGGTTTTCGCTTCGACCTTTCAAAAGGTTTTACACAAAAAAATTCGGGAAATGATGTCGGTTTGTGGGGCAATTATGACGCAAGTAGAATCGCTATTTTGAAGCAACTAAATGATACTTTGGTGGCTGCCAATCCGAAAGTCTATACGATTTTGGAGCATTTTGGAGGTAATCAAGAGGAAAAAGAGTTGTCAAATTTAGGTATGATGCTTTGGGGAAATACCAATTATGGAGCAGGTCAGGCGAGTATGGGCTTCGGTGACGGCAATTTGCAGGGTACTGCGACCGTTTATCGGGGCTGGACGGTGCAGCATTTGGTGGGCTATATGGAGAGCCACGATGAGGAGCGAAATATGTTTAGAAATCTGAAATCTGGCAGAAATGCTGCGGACTACGACGTGAAAGAACTCGCGACCGCACTGCGCCGCCAAGAGCTTACGAGTTGCTTTTTTTATCCTGTACAAGGTCCAAAAATGCTGTGGCAGTTCGGCGAATTGGGTTATGACTATTCCATAAATACTTGCTCGGACGGTGTCATAATTAGCAATAATTGCCGACTTGCAGAGAAGCCAATTCGGTGGGATTATTTACAAAATGCAGATAGAAAACGATTATTGAATGTCACAAGCTCGCTAATAAATTTAAAAAAGTCAGAACCCGCTTTTTTCGATGGAGATTTCTACTATCAAATAGGTTCGGTCTATCAAAAGAAAATTCAAATCACACACAGCAGCATGAATGTCAATATTTTAGGCAACTTTGACCTCTCTACACAACCTATCAATCCCGAATTTCAGAATATGGGAAAATGGTATGACTACTTTTCAGGCGATAGCATAAATGTCACAAATGTAACAGAAAATATTATTTTAAGACAGGGAGAATATCGGCTTTATACGACTAAAAAGTTAGCTCCCCCCGTCGGCGGTTATATAAAATATGTTCTCACGGAAAATAACGAAATTGTAAAAAATGATTTTGAGATTTCCGTAAATCCCAACCCAACTTCAACGGAAGCTGAATTAACTATCAAACCTACAAGTAATGTAAAGGAAGTTGTAATTGAGTTAATTGACGTGTTGGGACGTGTGGTAGAAACAAATAAAATAGATTTTCAACAAGCAAATAGCAGTACCGTCAAAATCGGAAATTCTTTGAAAGCAGGAACTTACATTATAAAAATTACGAATAACAACTTAAAGTCATTTCAAAAATTTATAAAAATTTAATTTTAGAAGTTTTAACGTTTCATATTTTCCATGATTGAGCGTTCAATTATACAAAAAACAGCAGGAGATTTTTTAAAAAATTACTACAAAAGCCGCCCTCGCGACAGTGAGGGCGTGACTACTTACGAGCAAGCACTCGACATAAATTTAGTTGCTGGTGGCTGCCATACTTTTGTTCGCCCCGACGGAACGAGATTTATTTCGGTTTTTGAGGTGATAGGCGTAGAAGATGCCGAAGAAGTAAAGTATGTTTTATTGAAAAATATTTTGCGCTGGGACGTGATTTTATTAAGCTCAATTTCGTTGTTCGTAATATTTTTAACCTGTCACTTATTGCATTTTAATTTATATTTTTATGCGCACATTGGTTTCAAAATCATATTTGGTATTTGTGTAGGCTTGATTTTGTATTGGATATTTTTTCAAATTATTCAGTTTTTTCCCAAATATCGCTTTTTATTTGCTGTAGAAAAAATGAAAAAATTTGAATCCTGTGACGAAAAATGGCTCGTTTTGAGCGACGAATTGTGTGATTATGCTTTTGAACCATTTTACAACGAACTCCTCCGACAAAGCACCCAAGCGGGTTTAGGCGTTTTGAGTGTGGATTCAGCGTGTAAAATTCATCTTCATACAACGCCTGCAAGATTAGAGTTTTTGGCTGAAATGCGTCCCAAAAAGCAGTTTTATCTGTTGGAAAAATTAAAAAATGCAGATTTGGCACTAAAAATATCGCTGCCCGAAAAGATATTACTGTTTCAAAAAACACTTCGCAGCAAACAAAACGCTTACTCACAACAACTATTGATGAGCAGCTTCTGCCTCGTCTTAATCGCTGCACTTTGGACAAGAGAATACTCCCTGCGAGAAAAAATTTATGCTGATGAAGTCAGCTATCAAGCTGAAAGAGAGCAAGATGCGTTGGTTTCGATGCCCGAGCCGATGGAAATTGCACCGCTTAAAATCAGCCCAAAGAGTGCGCTTAAAGACGACAAAATAAAGGTCGCTATCCAAAAAATGCTCCCAAAAGACGAATTTACTGCTCGTGGGCTGCCCGAAAAGAGTGCTGAAGGTTTGTATCTTTCTATTGGAAAAAATAATTTTATTTCTTATGACTGTGACAGGATATACAGCTTGGGTTCATCGCTTTTTGTAATTCAAGAAAGCACCTTTGACAGTCCTTGGGCAGCTAAAAAAAGGGTACAAATTTTAAATAAATTAGGTATTCGAGCAGGCTGCATTTCGATGTCTTGTTTCGGATTGTCAAGAAAATATACTGTTTTTTTAGACGAAATTTTTGTCACAAAAAGCGATGCACAAAAAAATTATCTACGGCAAAGAGAACCGCTTGCCCAAAAGAAAATCAATGTCACAAATATCGCAATTATCAATCTGACTCAAGAAAAATAATGACTATTTTTTCGACTTGCTGCCCGTACAATGAACTTTATTGGGCATTTGTGCGTATTAAGATTGGAGTTATTTTGTCCAATTCCTTCTGGAATTTTCAATCAGTAATCATTATAAATGTTAAATCTTACTTTTCAATATCCCGCTTGGTATCTAATTTTTTGCGCAGTTTTAGGACTTGGATTTGCCCTTATTTTGTACTACAAAGACAGTACTTTTTTAGAAAAAGACCCGAATTATAGGCGTGTTTTGGCAGTTCTACGCGGTCTTGCAGCGACACTCATAGCCGTTTTGCTGATGTCACCTTTGCTAAAATCAAAAACTACGGAAACAAAAAAACCAATTATCGTGATGGCGCAAGACCAGTCGGAGTCAATTTCTGCGACCACCGATGAAGTAAAAATGAAAATTTATCAAACGAATTTTGAAAATTTGAAATCCGAACTTTCCAAAAATTATGAAGTTCACGATTACGCATTTGGAAGCGAATTTCGAGAAAAAGTTACTTTTGAAAATAAAGATAAAGTTACTGATATATCCGCCGTACTAAAATCTGCGTATGACCTCTATAGCGGTCAAAATTTAGGAGCGATTATTCTCGCCACAGATGGTATTTACAACGAAGGTACTAATCCACTTTATGCCGCCGAAAAGCTCACAGCACCTGTATTTACTATCGCTTTGGGAGATACTACGCCCAAAAAGGACTTGCTTATCAAAAAGGTTTTGGTCAATAATATTGCCTATTTGGGAGATAAATTTTCGATGCAAATAGATGTAGCCGCCAAAAACTCGGCTGGCTCTAACACCACTTTGTCAGTGTCACAAATATCGGCAGAAGGAAAAAAAATAGTCCATCAATCGCCTATAAATATCACTGGAAATACTTTTTTTACGACCAAAGAAATTATTTTAGATGCCGATAAGGCAGGCGTACAAAAATATGTCATTTCGGTCAGCCAACTCAACGGCGAGATGACGGCTATCAATAATACAAAAGAAATTTTTATTGATGTGGTAGATGGAAGACAGAAAATTTTATTGCTTGCTAACTCTCCACACCCCGATTTAACTACTATTCGAGAGGCACTTTCCGAAAACAAAAATTATCAAATATTTACGGAGTTTGTTGGCGATGCTGGAAAATTGAAATTTTCGGACTACGATTTGGTAGTACTTCATCAACTCCCTTCCAAGACAAATGATATTTCGGCAGTGCTAAAACAACTTTCTGAACGTAAAACCGCACGCCTATTTATTGTAGGTAGCCAAACCGATATTGGCAAATTTAATATGTCACAATCCCTCCTAAATATCATTGGAGATGGGCGTAATTTGAACGATGTGCAAGCAAAAATCGGCAGTGAATTTAACTTATTTGGCGTGGCGGATAATGTGAGCAAAGAGATAGGAAATTTTCCGCCGCTCACTGCACCGTTTGGCGATTTCAAATCCGTAGGAAATGCACAGATTTTACTCTACCAAAAAATCGGAAAAATAGATACCAAATATCCACTTTTAATGCTTGGTGAGCAAACAGATGACTCAAAAATTGGAATTTTGAGTGCCGAAGGCGTTTGGAAATGGCGACTGTTTGATTTCTTACAACATCAAAATGCTTCACTTTTTGACGGTATTATATCCAAAACTACACAATATTTGACGGTAAAAGAAGACAAACGCAAATTTCGAGTTGCAATGCCTAAAAATGTTTTTAAAGAAAATGAAAATATTGATTTTTCCGCCGAACTTTACAACGATAACTATGAGCTTCTCAACGACGCAGATGTAAAAATGCTCGTCAGGGACGCTCAAAAAAAGGAATTTAATTTCACATTCAACAAAACAAGCAATAAAACCTATAGTTTGAACGCTGGATTTTTTCCAGCAGGCGATTATTCTTACAAAAGTAATGTCACAAACGCAAAGGGTGAACAATTAGTCTTCGAAGGGAAATTCAGTATTCAAGCTATAAATATAGAGCTTTCAGAAACTACGGCAGATTTTTCTTTATTGAGAGCAATAAGTCAAAAATTTGGAGGCAAAACGGTAATACCGACAGAAATAAGTAGTATTGCGGAGCTAATACGAAATAAAAATAATATTAAACCAGTTATATACGAAACATCAAAAACACAAAATATCATCAATTATAAATGGATATTTGGACTTTTGTTGCTACTATTAGGAAGCGAATGGTTTTTGAGAAGATACTGGGGCGGCTATTGAGCATAAAATGTTCTTGAAAATTATAAGAATTGTATCTAAAGTACATTGATTTTAAAAAAAGATAGTATATTTGCGGCGGAATTTAAAAGTAAGGTCCTGTAGCTCAGCTGGATAGAGCAACAGATTTCTAATCTGTAGGTCCATGGTTCGAACCCATGCGGGATCACTTCGTATAAAAACCTTGTAAGTACTTCGCTTACGAGGTTTTTTTTTAAAATTATTTTTCCATAAAATACATTTTTAGGTAAAAAATTTGTGTCTTCTAAAAAAAATATTAATTTTGTAAAAAAATAATTTCTAATGAAAAAAAAACTGTTGTTAGGTGTTGTAATAATTATTTCTACTGTGTTTCAGAGTTGCCACACGAATTTAATTACTAAAAAATCATCGTCTTCAGAAGGAAATGACATCGTAGGCTTGGCTTCTCCAATTCTTGTGGCGGACGGAAAAGCGACTATCATTTTAGAGGATTACATAGATGATGTTTCAAAAATCAAACAGTTTGAAGCCTCCACAGTGTGGCAGTTTACCTTTCACCCGGAAGACAAGACACTTGACATAGTGGCAAATTCGGGGCAGAATACTCCAAAATTATCGGAATTGATAATCCAAATGAAAGATAATGTCACAAAATATTCCATTTTAATAAAATCTACCTCCAGAAAATCCGTTACTTTGCGCTTGGAGGACAAGAAATACAAGTCCGTGCAAGTGAAAGGAGAGATGAATCAATGGAACCCAACTAACGGAATTTGCACGCTGAAAAATGGTTTTTGGCAAGCCGATTTTGCCCTGAATACAGGGAATTACCAGTATTTATTCATCGCCGACGGCACTGAAATCAAAGACCCTAATGCCGCCACTGCGTCCAACGGCTCGGGAGGATTTAATTCTCTGTTGAGGATAGAAAAACCCAATGAAGAATTACTTCCACAATTATTTACAAAATCATTCACTGAAAAAAATGTCACAATAGGCGTAATAAATAATATAAAAAATTACTTTGTATTGCACGATAATCACCGAATTGCGGCAACTTTTAACAAGCAAGGTGAACTGAAATTCGAACTGCCGACAGAAGATAAAGCTAAAAAACGAAGGTTTATTAGAATATTTGCCGAAAATGACGAAGGTTTGTCAAATGATATTTTGATTCCTTTGGAGTATAATAAAATTGTCACAGATTCAAAGAAATTAAATCGTGGGGACAAAGAAACACAGATTATGTATTTTGCGTTGGTGGACAGATTTAGTAACGGCAACAAAAAAAATGATGCACCCATAAAAAATGAAAAATTATTAGAAAGAGCAAACTGGCAAGGCGGTGACTTGTCAGGAATCCAAAAAGTGATAAAGTCTGGCTATCTTAAAGACCTGAATATCAATGCTTTATGGATTTCGCCTATTACTCAAAATCCTGCAGATGCTTGGCAGGAGTACCCAGAACCCAAAAGACTTTATTCGGGTTATCACGGTTATTGGCCCATTTCGAGCAGTAAAATTGACCCGCATTTTGGGACAGATCAAGAAATGTTTGACATGGTAAAGTCGGCGCACAAAAACGAAATCAATATTTTGTTGGATTATGTATGTCACCATGTCCACGAAAATCACCCGATTTATCAGAACCACAAAAATTGGGTTACGCCTATAAACTTGCCCGACGGGCGCAAAAATCTGCGTATTTGGGACGAACATCGTCTGACTACTTGGTTTGATACCTTCCTCCCTACCCTCAATTTGACCAATCCAGAATCCATAGAAGTTCAGGCAGATTCCACACTTTTTTGGCTCAAAAAATTTGACCTCGATGGCTATCGTCACGATGCAACCAAGCATATTCCGCAAGAATTTTGGCGCAGATTGACCCAAAGAATCAAGCGAGAAGTTATGCTTCCTACCCAAAAAAATATTTACCAAATCGGCGAAACTTACGGCAGCCGCGACCTTATCCAGAGCTATATCGGCTCTGGAATGTTGGACAGTCAGTTTGATTTTAGCCTTTATTTTGACGCGCGCGAAGTGTTTGCGAAGCAAAATTCTTCTTTTCTTACCGTAAAAAATGCGCTCCGCGAAACCTTTGACTA
>JAYWGG010000290.1:0-4249 GCA_043778415.1 Saprospiraceae bacterium | reverse complement strand
TCGCTTTCGTGCGCCAAAGCGGAGGCTTGGAGTACGCCACTGCTGCGATGCTCCAGTACCGCAGCCAAGCCTTCGAGCTGCTGCACAGCTTTCCGCCCTCGCCGTCCCGCAGCGCATTGGAGGAATTGGTGGTATATGTCACAGAACGCAGCAAATAAATTTTTTTCTAAAAAAAAGATATTCTACTCAAATAAATTCCGTTCAGGAGATTGCCGTAGGTCAAAAAAATTGAGTAAAATGACTCCGTCTTTTGTGACTTCGTAATAAAGTGCAATATTTTTGGTAATAAGAATCCTGCGCACGCTTTTATGCAGGTTGGAAGGCGGTCCAATCATCGGTGCGTGGGCTAATAAGTCTAATTTTGCGAAGCAATCATTTATAAAATTTTCGGATATTCTTGTAGTCCATTCGGACTCCAAGTAGTTTACGATGTCCAAAAACTCCTCCGCAGCGATGTCCGTCCAAGTTATTTTGAAAGCCATTGCGCAAGTTTTTCTTTCATAGCTTGGTTGGAAATAGTTTTTCCGCTGGCACTTTGCGAAAGCGACATTATCAAGCGACTCTTTTGAGCGATAGTAAGTTCTTCGCTGATTTCTTGACCGTGCGTGGAGTGTTGTTGCAGCAAATTCAAAGCTTCATAGAAATGCTGCAGCAAATCGGTATCTTCTACGCTGTCTATGAGCCGGTGAAAATTTGATTTTATGGCGGTATTTGACATTTATTGCGATAAAGTTTAAGACACAAAGATAGGATTTTTTTGTTTACGCTACCAAATAAAATTTTTAACTAAAATATACAAAACTTTAACAAAACTTTAACACATTTTTTTTTCCAAAAAGTAGTCGTATATTTACGTTTAAATAAAGCTAAAGGCTAATTTTTGGTTATCTATTATGATCATGCCAAGCCAAAAAAAAGTCTAAAAAAAAATAGTGATAAATTAATTCTGTATTTTTTGTTGCAAAAAGAAATACAAAATTAATAAAAAAAGGCGAACAACCTGCAAGTTGCTCACCCTATAAAATCGTTGGTAATTACCCATGTTAGGTCTTGATATTCAATAGCTGCGAATATACAAACACGGGCGGTTTGCCACACGACCCCCAAAGGTAAGCGTTTTTCTGGAAAACGCGAACTTGTGTGAGTGTGGAATGAATTTTTTTTATTTAACAATCGTAAACACAAAGTTATGTTTAAATTTATCAAATTCATGTTGTTTCTGGGTTTAGTGTCTATGACATTGCCCATGGAAGCACAAAGTTTTACAATAAGCAGTTATGCTTACTGTGAAAGAGGGGTACGAATGAGCGTACCGTTTTATATCGTTTTTCCAAGTGGTAACACTCCTTCGGTTTATACAGGAGTTACCAGTGCGACGGGCGATATTATGTGGCATATTTCGTCATCTGATCCTGCGGGAGTCTATACGCTTGGTTTTGAGAGCGGTACAGGTTCGCAGTCGTTCAGTATGACAAAAGGTGGTAGCAATGTTGTTGCTGCGAACTCAATGGCGAACCCAGGCGTACCTAATTTTAGTATCGGAGGTATAGCTGCTGGGAATCCACCATTTGGCAGCGTTATTAGGCTGTACAAATGCGGTACAGGGGCGACTATGCCACTGACGAATACCAGCACTCGCCTTTCATACATCGGTAAGTATCGGTTCACGGTGTATAGTTCCGATGTGAACGGAGCAATTATTGGTGCGCCAATTTCTCAAACGGCTTGGCTTTCCGCCTTTCCTTCGAGCCTTGCACTGCCCAGCACTCCGACAGGACTTTACTATAAGGTAAGGCTCGAAACGCAAAATACCTGCGGCTTGGTAGGTAATGCTTTCAAAGATGCTTGGATTATTTGGTTCAATGGTGAAGCTCCTACGGTCTATCAATTAAGCCGTTCCGCACCTAATTGTGCAGCGTCAAGTACGAGTACTAATAATAGTAGTAACGCCGCTTCTCCACACTTGATGACTCCTTTTAGTGGAGGTACTGTGGCTTGGGCAAGCCCCAATTTTCTCAATGGGTACACACAGCACCGCAAAGTATCCAAGAGTGCAATTCGACGGGTGTACTGCTCGGCACTCCAGTTGTAAGTAACAAAGTGTTCACCAATAACATAGGTGAGAACTTATCTGCTAATAATTTTGCTCAAATTTTTGGTGGCTTACCCATTTGGATGAGCGGTTACTCGAATCCATGGATAAATGCGAATTCCTTCAAGGAGTGGGTGATGAAGATTGATTTTTACTCACCAGGTTGCGGTTGGGTTAGTTCGACGGCACTGCGTCATTATTTCAAAATCAATACTGCCTGTCCGAATTGGTTTTCTGTGCCGAATCCAGTTGCTGGCGGCGACGATAGCAAAACAACCGAAGCAGAACCAGAAGCAAACGAGCGAGAAGGTATTGTTTCGGGAGGTACAATGGACATTAGAGCTTATCCAAATCCAGTAACGGAAACCCTTATTTTAGATGTATCTAATCAGGTAGGTATTGAGATGCAGATTGATTTGTTCGATATGGCAGGTAGGGTAGTAAAATCTTTTGCGCCCTCTTTGATTGTCAGCGGACAGAAGCAAATAGATGTATCTAATTTTGCGTCGGGTACCTATTTTTACCGTTGCCAAATGGCTGAGAACCAATATCGGGGTAAATTCATCAAAAATTAATTGCTTTTAAGGAGTACTTTCTCCTTGTATGTGGGCAGTGGAAGCAGCTACGCTGCTCACATACAAGTTTTTTTCCAACCACTTTCCAAAATATAAATGCTATGAAATATGTATTAATACTGTTCTGTATTCACTGCTCTATGCCCCTATTTTCGCAAGATACACTATATTGTCCTAGAATAGGGTATATATATGACCCTAATCAACCGCCCCCAGGTAACTGTGCAGGTAGTTTTCAACTCTGTTTTTACGCTACTTTTGACAATCCTGATTCAGCTCATGTTCGTCCCAACTGTGCAGGTGTATCTTATGTTAGAATTGATTCTACTCGCTTGAAAGTACATGCAATTTACAAGCGTGCTGAAATAGCTATTCTTGCCGATATTTTAGTAGCGGATAGTGTCTTTTGTTTTAGTATCAATCAAAATTTAGGTATTCCACAAGATTCAGCCGATTTGTATTATGAAAATATAATCGAATGTTATTTCTATATTATTGATTCAAACGGAGAAGGATTTTGGCTTCGTAGTTCATCTGGTGGTTTTGCGTATGTTCCCGATTGTGAGATTCGCTATACGTCTTTTAAGAGTGATTTTCGGCGGCTGTGTGCGGGTTCTTGTGTGAATTTTAGAGATTCATCGGATAGATATCCGTCGCATCATCGGTGGTATTTTGAGGGCGGGAGTCCGTCGTATTCAGAGCTGCGCGATCCACAAGGTATTTGTTACAGTCAGACTGGCAAATACAAGGTCAAGCACGTTGTGTCCAACAGCGTTAGCTCCGACTCATTAAGTGTAGAAAACTACATAGAAGTGCTGCCTCGCCCGGAGCTTTCGTCGTCGGATACACTTACAGAGTTAGAAGGTTTTTGGGGCGACACACTCAAGCTGACTCCATGCAGCAATGCCGACTATTATTTATGGTCGCCTAATAAAAATATTTCTTGCACCGACTGCGCCAACCCGAGCATAGTGTTGAGAGAGCAAACCGAATATGTGTTGCAAGCGTGGAATGATAAAGATTGTGTCACTACCTGCAAGCAAAAGTTAAAAATAAATAAAAGACAGAGCAAGATATACATTCCCAATATATTTTCGCCCAACAACGACGGCATCAACGACGAATTTGAAGTGTACGGAATATTCTACGAGCTAAAAAGTATGGAGATATTCGATAGGTGGGGCAATTTGCTATTCAGAAGCGACAGCCCAACCGCAAAATGGGACGGACGCTTTCAGGACAAGGAGTTGGGCGCAGGCGTTTATGTTTACAATATAATATACCTTGACACAAGCACTCAACGAAGTCAAAACGAATCGGGTACGGTCACTTTGCTGCGCTAAAAAAAATCATCAAGTATAAAGTATTGATAATGAGTGAGTTAAGAAGTATTTACAAAAAAATATAAAAAAAGATAAAAATAAATTATGAAAATAAAGATAGAAGTTCTACCTTTGCGTTCCCAAGAGAGAAAAGCGGTAATTGGAGCGAGAAAAGTCGCCTTGTCCCGACGGATGTGCTGTTCCCGCGTTTGCAAAGACAATCGCAATGCCCGTGCGCCGCGTGAATCCCGAGAGACGCC
>JAYWGG010000289.1:0-4257 GCA_043778415.1 Saprospiraceae bacterium | reverse complement strand
TTACTTCTTTTCAAAAAAGGATTTCAACGTTTCGGCGTTGGCTTCTTGCTCAAAAATAGCTCGGACGGGAATTTTGAAACCCTCGACGCTGCGGCTTTCTATGTCGTCATGTATCGAAAAAACGGACGGCTGCGAATAGCTTTTGTCGGTTTTTTGGAGCAATAGGAACTGCTCAACGAGCTGTTTTTCGGGGTCAATAATCCAGTATTCGCTGATGCCGTGGGCGGCGTAGTCTTCTTTTTTGATGCCTTTGTCACGGTTGGCAGTTTTTTTGGACAGTATCTCTACCACCAAATCGGGTGCTGGAAAAAACATCTGGTTGGTTTCAAAAAGTGCGGCTTTGGCGAGGCTAAAAAATACAATATCCGGCTCGTAGTCGTTGCGAGTGAGCGCAATCATGGCTTTTTCTGTCCAGACAGTTCCCATTTTTTGCAACAATGAAAAAACGTGTAGCAAGCCTCCAAGAAGGCGGCTCACTTCCAAATGCTTCCGCTTGACGGGCGAATGGACGACCGCTTCGCCGTTGATAAACTCTGCTTTGAGGCTTTCGTCTATCCATTCCCGAAAGTCGTGTCGGCGGCTCATCTCTTCGTGGAGTGCTTTCTGTAAGTCGCGCAACACATCGGGCGCGTTGGGACTTTTTAGGACTGCGGCGGTCAGGTTTTTCATAAAAAATTACTTCTGTTCAAAAAAAGGATTTTAAAGTTTCGGCGTTGGCTTCTTGCTCAAAAATAGCTCGGACGGGAATTTTGAAACCCTCGACGCTGCGGCTTTCTATGTCGTCGTGTATCGAAAAAACGGACGGCTGCGAATAGTTGGTATCGGTTTTTTGGAGCAATAGGAACTGCTCTACGAGTTGTTTTTCGGGGTCAATAATCCAGTATTCGCTGATGCCGTGGGCGGCGTAGTCTTCTTTTTTGATGCCCTTGTCACGGTTGGCAGTTTTTTTGGACAATATCTCTACCACCAAATCGGGTGCTGGAAAAAACATCTGGTTGGTTTCAAAAAGTGCGGCTTTCGCAAGGCTAAAAAAGACAATATCCGGCTCGTAATCGTTGCGAGTGAGCGCAATCATAACCTTTTCAACACCGACAGTTCCCAAGTTGTGCAACGTCGTATAAACGCTCAACAGCGTGGAAAGAAAATTAGAAGACTGCCAATGCTTCCGCTTGACGGGCGAATGGACGACCGCTTCGCCGTTGATAAACTCTGCTTTGAGGGTTTCGTCTATCCATTCTCCGAAGTCGTGTCGGCGGCGCATCTCTTCGTGGAGTGCTTTCTGTAAGTCACGCAACACATCGGGCGCGTTGGGACTTTTTAGGACTGCGGCGGTCAGGTTTTTCATAAAAAAAATATTTTCCTATACAAAGGTAACAATTTTTTCGGGTAAAAATGTGTGAGAAATGAATGTAGGATTTTACTCGTCCAAAACTTTGGCACACTATTTGGCTGTTTTTAGATTATTACATAAATATGTACCAAAATATTTGGGTTTTTGATGGAAACCGCTTATATTTGCGTTTCGATAGTTTCTAAATTATTTTCCAAACAAATTTCATTTATCAATCGTCTTTCGATGTCCCCTAAAAAGGCACTGGGGCAATTGTGCGTTTAGCTCATTACCTCAAAACCATATTTTTTATTGATAAATACACTTTTTATGTCAAAAATTTCGAGACTTTGCACGTCTTTTTATCGAGCCTTTTTTGGGCTTTTCTTTCTCATTTTTTTCGCTCAAATTTCTTTTGGGCAAGTGTCGGGTACTGTCTTTATAGACAATAATGGCAATGGTACACAAGACAACAGTGCTACTTACAGGGAGCGTGGGCTTGGCGGTGTGACCGTTACTGCGTACAGAAGCAACGGCTCGGTAGCTGCTACCACTATATCTGATGCGGCAACCTGTGGCGCGGAGGGTGCTTATACACTTCCGTTAGTTGCGGGCGATTATCCAGTGCGGATTGAGTTTGTAGCCCCTTCTCCTTACGAAGAAACATTCAGCCAAAATACGAGCGTACAGTTTCTCAACGGGCCTGTGAGCAATATCAACTATGGAGTAAGCGAGCCGGGAGCTTATGCTGATGTGACAAAAGGATTTAATGTAATTAGTTCTATAGCAGCGAAAAACGGCTTTGGCGGTCCAGAAGTGCCAATCGTAAAATCTTTTGGTTACCACAGTGGCGGCAACGGTGGCGGTCCGTTAGGAACAGTAGAACACGCAACGGATACTTATGGCTTTTTGCGTGGCATTGGCACCGACAACCTGCATAAAAAGGTATATTACAGCCAAGGCACTAAAAACTTCGTTAGAAATGGCTCTACGCCCAATAACCCTTCTACCAAAATTTTCCAATCCGATTTTAACAACCCAAATACTACTGCACTCAACGATTACTTAAACCTTGCAAGCGTTGGGCTACCAGTTGCTACATTCACCAACGAAAGCAAAGGCTATTATCCTACAAGCTGGGATAACGGGTTCAATACAAATACGCCATTCGACTGGGAAGCAAACTGGGGTAGAGTTGGTTTGGGCGATTTAGACATAGACAAGAAAAACGAAAAGGGTTACGTCATTTCCATGAGTACCCAGCAGCTCATCAGTTTTCCCGTAAATAGAGCAGGTACGGACTTTACCCGTTTTTCTTCGGGGGATTTACTACCTTCCAATGCAATGCCAAATGCAACCCAAATTGCACGGTTTGACATACCCTACCCTGGCGACGGAATCAATGGAGGGGCAGTACCGCCGAATAATTTTGATGCCACATACATTCCAAACCACAAAGATGACTGGTTTGTAGATGGCTTGGGTATCCATAAAGGAAAAGTATATGTAGGCGTTTCCAACCCCAGAATGTACCCCAGAGTGGGTCAATACACAGGCTCTAACTACACAAATTTCAACGGCTCTGCTTATATCATTTACTACTCATTCGATCCTCAAACGGGTGCTTGGGCAAGGGTAATGGACGCTTACATGGGCGACCAACTGAGTGGATTTTTGCAGGCAGAATGCTGTAGACCTACACCTTTCCCTTTCGTAGCGTCGGATATTGATTTTGATAGCTACAACGACGAAATGATTTTATCTGTTAAAAACTTAAGGGGTGATTTCAACATAAACCCCAATTCATTAATACCCAATCCAC
This sequence comes from Saprospiraceae bacterium, assembly GCA_043778415.1. Taxonomy (GTDB): domain Bacteria; phylum Bacteroidota; class Bacteroidia; order Chitinophagales; family Saprospiraceae; genus JAYUHK01. The sequence continues at coordinate 1,105 of JAYWGG010000289.1, read as the reverse complement.
AAACAACTGCTGAATACGGTGGAAACAATTACTTTATTCCACACATGGCATACAGGGCGTTTCCATCGACACCAGGCGCAGCAACGTATAAATTAGAATACAGCACTGGCGCAAACGCAGGAACTGTGGATAGATGCGGCAGTAATTATGCACCGCCTGTTGCGCCTACCGCTACCCCTTGGGGCAACGGCAACAACTATAATATAACTTATGGTATTCAAGAGCAATTAGGAAGTGTAATAAACGGTCCAAGCCACGAAAACTACTACAACAGCTACGAAGGTGCAGACGGTTTCGGTTTTATAGGTGCATCTGCTACTTTCCCTGGCGGCAATGAAGCGATATTTTACTACTCCGACCCACAAAACTCTCAATCTGGTGGTATAAACTGGATACCAAACGATGCGAATGGTCCTAACTTCAGGTCAGAAATGTGGGGTGGAAGTCCAGCAGGTCCGTACTTTGGTAAAGGTCAGGGTGTGGGTGATATTGAACTAATTTATGATGTTGCTCCTATCGAAATCGGCAACCGTGTCTGGTTGGATATTGACGGTGACGGAGTTCAAGACCCAGGCGAAGCGACTATCGCAGGCGTGACCGTCGAGTTATTGGACGACAGCGGAGCGGTAATAGCAACCGCCGTTACCGATGCCAATGGAAATTACTATTTTTCTAACGCATCTGGCAGTAACACAGGTAGTGCAATCTACGGTTTGAGTGGTTTGCTTTACGATTCGGATTATACGATTCGGATTCCTAATATTTCGGGCGGTTCCAAACAAGTAGCACTTGGCATAAACAATCCGACTACTGCCAACGCGGGTGGCGCGGGTCAGCCTGATGTTCGCGATAGCGACGGAACGGTAAGTGGCACATCGGCTATCGTGAAGTTTAGAGCAGGCTCGGCGGGTCAAAACAACCACTCTTTTGATTTCGGGTTTAGACCTTTACCGCCTTGCACACCCCCAAGTGCGCCTACATTGAGCGTAACGAACAACACTTGTGCGCCATTTGTAAATGGAACTATCAACGTAACGACAGCTTGCGGAGCCGGAACTCGCATCGAATATTCTACCGACAACGGCTCTACGTGGAGTGCGACTGC
>JAYWGG010000288.1:0-14361 GCA_043778415.1 Saprospiraceae bacterium | reverse complement strand
AAATAACAGGGCAAAGATACTTTTTTCGAGCGATTTTTTTACCTTTGTGGGGCAATGAATACCTTATTTTATCGAACCAATCGGCAGCAAGTAGCTGTTTTTTTGTGCTGCGCCACCATAGTGTCGTTGGTTTTTTCTCGCTTTGCGCTGTCGCTTTGCATGATTTTTTTTGTCGCTATGAGTTTGTTTTCGATAGATGTGCGGCAAAAATTTGCGCTGCGCTGGAATCCAGATTTGCTTTCTAACTGGCGAATTTTCGTAGCTTATCGCCCGTATTTGGTGCTGCCTATTTTTTTTTTGGTGGTGTTGGTGAGCGGTTTGTGGTCGGAGGAGTTGCCGTTTTGGGCGGAGCGGCTGCGGATTCGGTTGCCATTTTTGTTTCTGCCGTTTGCTTTTGCGTCGTTGCCAAGATTTTCGGAGCGGCAGTTTTTTAAAATTTTGTATTTTTTGCTCTGCGCAATGAGCGTCACGACGGCGGGTATTTTGATAAATTATGCCCTGAACTTCCGCCAAATCACAGAACTCGTCTGGCACGGGCAACCCATTCCGATGCCAACGAATCACATTCGGTTCAGTTTGTTGCTTGCTTTTACGAGTGCTGCGGGCATCATTTTATTTTACAAAAACTTTTTTCTTCGCTATCCGCGCGAAAAATGGCTTATTTTATTGATGACCATTTTTTGTATCGTTGGTTTGCATCTGTTGTCGGTGCGCAGCGGCGTAGTGTCGCTTTATATGGAACTGATTTTGCTCGCTTTTTACTACGCGTGGCACACAAGGCGTTGGGTACAAGCGGCGGCGATGGTCGTGACGATAGCACTTATCCCGATACTTGCTTACTATTCGGTGCCTGCTTTCGAGGCGCGTGTAGAGTATATGAAGTTAGATGCGGAGCAATATCAGGCGGGCGGCGGCAGCAATTATTCGGACTCGGAGCGGATTATTTCGATAAAGGCTGGCATTGCGGTAGGCAATCAAAACCCAATTTTGGGAGTCGGAACGGGCGACTTGATGACCGAAATGAAAAAAGTGTACCATGCTCAATATGCTGGTTTTAGCGATTACAAAATCCCACACAATCAGTGGGTGATGAATTACGCTTCGACTGGTTTGCTGGGAGTGTTGATGTTTGCGGCGGCATTTTTTTTACCAATTTTTTACCAAAAAAATTATAAAAATCCACTTTTCAGTTGTTTTTATGCTATTATTTTTCTTTCGTTTATGGTGGAAGCGACGCTCGAAACGTCGGTTGGGACGGCATTTTTTATCTTTTTTTTGCTGCTTGGCTTGCATTATTTCAGAAGTAATTCGGTCGAAAATAGCTCTGAAGAAATTTTTTAACTAAAAATAAAAGCGGATTCAAAATTACACAACTATTTGATAATTAGTTGTTTATACAATTTTAAATAAAAATCTGTACTTATTCGTGGAGGAGCAAAGCAAATTTTTAGCTTTTGTTTTGTTTTGAATATCAAAAGCCGTAATTTAGCAAAAATTTTAGTTTCAAGCAAAAAACTATAGCAACAATTTATATGAAAAAGATAATCGCCTCATTTTGCGCGCTGTTGATTGTGGTCGCCGTGGGCAAAGCACAGACTTCTGGCTTCGCGCGCGAAGCGACTGACCGTTTGGCAAAAAAATATTCGCTCAACGCCGTCCAAACCGAAAAATTACTCGCCATACAAGAGCGAAAAATAAAAAATGAAGCCGAATTTGCCGCCTTCAAAACAAGCGATTACAAGCTGTATCGAGCCAAACACCAAGCCAATATAGTCGGTACTGAAGCCTCCTTCAAGCGTATTTTGACAGGGAAAGAGCAGCTCGCACTCTACAAAACCAATGAAGTAGAACTTCGCAAACGTCGCGCCGCCAAAGCTGCCGAACTCAAACGCCAAGCCAAAACTGCGGAAGAAATTCAAGACGTATTGGTAGAAATGGAATAGGCTTTTTTTATGAAAAAATATGTACCCGACGACCGCCGCCGATTAGAAATAGAAAATGACAACAATAGAAGCGAAAAATCGCCGCATATACTCAATACGTCCGCCAATATGTTGGGCTTGTGTTTTATCGTATTGACCTCAATAAAAATGAAAGATGAATCTGCGCTGACTATTGTTGATGAGTTTACGGCAGTAGCAATCGTCTTTTTTATGGTAAGTTGTATTTTGTCTTTTTTGTCTATGCGCAGTAAAAAAGAATTGACGCGGCTGGAATATGTAGCCGATATAGTATTTTTTATAGGCTTGTTTTTGCTTTTAGTCATCACGATACTCATTACGTTCAATGTTATAAAGTAAGCGAGTGCGAGGAGTTAGGAAGGAAGAAAAAATGCTTTATTTCAGACACACACCAAAAATTTAGTCAAAAAAAAATTAAAACCGTTTAAAGTTTTGTTCAAACCGTTTCTATGATTCAAGACATCGTAAAATATCACAGAACAACTCATAGCAGCTACAAATTTTGTGTTTTGATTCCTACTTGGAACAATATTGAGTATCTAAAAGTGTGTGTCGATAGCATCATAAAAAACTCACATTTTGATATTCAAATTATCGTTATCGTAAACGAAGGCAACGACAAAACAGCGGAATGGCTCGAAAACAAAGGGAAAATTGATTATATACAGTCAAAACACAACATCGGAATATGTTATGGGTTGAATATTGCGCGCTCGCTCATCAAATCTGAATATATCGTATATGTGAACGATGATATGTATTTACTTCCCAACTGGGATTTAGAATTTTATAGAGAAATCGAGCGCATCGGGAGCAAAGATTTTATGTTGTCTGGCACGATGATAGAGCCAATGGATACCAGCAATCCGTGTGTAATCGTTAAGGACTACGGGCGGAATGTGCTTGACTTTCAGGAAGAACTTTTGCTGAAAGAATATGACACATTGAGTATAAAAGATTGGAGCGGAAGTATGTGGCCTCCCAATGTCGTGCATATCGAGTTGTGGGATTTGGTGGGTGGTTTGAGTATCGAGTACAGTCCGGGAATGTATTCAGATCCAGATTTTTCGAGAAAATTATTCGAAGTTGGGGTAAGATGTTTTAAAGGGAAAGGGAACAGTTTAGCGTACCATTTTGGTTCCAAATCAACCAAAAGAGTCAAAAAAAATAATGGTAGAAAAACTTTTTTGTTGAAGTGGGGAATTACTCCAAACACATTTACCAAAGAATATTTAAAACTCGGCGAGCGTTTTTCTTCAAATATTCCAACGCCTGTCCTCGACAAAAAAACTTTGTTTTTGAATAAAATAAAACGAGTAATGAGCAGTTGGTAACACAAGATTAGGAATGAAGAGAAAATAAGGTGCTGAATATTGTGACGCAGAATTTTGGGTCAAAACAAGGCAGATTTGAGGCGCGATGCCGTGCATCGTAACGAAAATCTAATGCAGTTTTGGCTCAAAAGACAAGTCAGAATACAGTAACTTATTTCGGACGCGTTCCTTAAAGACCAAAACGAATAAAAAATACTACAATAAAATTTATCCCACCGAAATTTTCTGGCAAAATTAGAGGAAAATAAGTCGGACAAAAAGTAAAAAAATTATCCTTAATATCATCTCAACATTTTTTAATGGACGCTTTAAAGCAAAAATTCTATCAAAAAGCAGCAGTTTTAGCCGCTGAAATGAAAAACATACTCAAAGAACACGGCGAGTTGAAGATTGATGAGGTAAAACTCAACCAAACCATCGGCGGAATGCGCGACATCAAGTGTATGTTTTGGGAAACCTCCGCTCTCGACTCGGTGGAAGGAATCCGGTTCAGAGGCTACACCATTCCGCAGCTCCAGTCCCTACTGCCGAAAGCAGAAGGCGGCAGCGAACCGCTTCCCGAAGGACTTTTTTGGCTCATGCTGACGGGCGAACTACCGACCGCCGAGGAAGTACAAGGGCTTACCGATGATTGGGAACGCCGCAGCCAAGTCCCAGACTATGTTTTTAAAACGCTCGATGCAACGCCGCTCACAGCTCACCCTATGACGCAGCTCAACATCGGAATCCTCGCCATGCAGACCGAAAGTATTTTCGCCAAGCGGTACGACGAAGGCATGAACAGAAGCGAATATTGGGACGTTACTTACGAAGACACGATGAACCTCATCGCGCGCTTGCCTCGCGTAGCAGCCTACATTTACCGCCGCCTTTATTACCAAAGCAATCACATCGCACCCGATGAATCTTTGGATTGGGGAGCCAACTTTGCCCACATGCTCGGCATCGAAAAACCTGATTTTCGTGAGTTGATGCGTCTGTATCTTACTATCCACGCCGACCACGAGGGCGGCAACGCGTCTGCCCACGCCACGCATCTGGTGGGTTCTACTCTGAGCGACCCTTACCTTTCACTGTCGGGAGGCATGGCTGCGCTGGCGGGTCCGCTGCACGGCTTGGCAAACCAAGAAGTGATGGATTGGATTCTGACGATGACCAAAAAATTAGATACGATGAAGCCCACGAAGGAGCAAATTGCCAACTATGTGCGCGAAACACTGTTGGCGGGTCATGTCGTTCCGGGCTACGGTCACGCGGTGCTGCGCCGTCCCGACCCGCGTTTTATCGCTCAAAAAGAATTTGCAGAAAAGCATTGTCCAGATTCGGACATTATAAATATCGTGTGGAATGTGTTTGAAACCGTACCGCCGATTCTCGAAAGTCTGGGCAAAGTAAAAAACCCATGGCCCAACGTAGATGCGCACTCTGGCTCTCTGCTGCTCCACTATGGCATCAAGGAGTTCAATTATTATACGGTTTTGTTCGGCGTGTCGCGTGCGTTGGGAGTGTTGGCGGCATTGTGCTGGTCGCGTGCCTTGAATTTGCCGCTTGAGCGTCCCAAATCCGTCACTTCCGACTGGGTGAAGGCGCAAATAGCAAAAATTCCTGCTGTGCCTGCGGCGTAAAGAATTACAGTTTGGAACAAAAAAAGCCGAATATTTTTAAAAAATATTCGGCTTTTTTGTTTCGTTGGAATCCTAAACAGCTTTTTTATTTCAATAACTTAATGCGTGCTTCCAAGTCATTTTCGTCGCCCGGAGAGTAGCCCGAGTGCGTGTAGGCGATGTTTCCTTTTTTATCTATCAAGATAGAAAACGGAACGCTTTGGACGTTGAAAGCGCGTTTGAGGTCGCCGTTGATGTCCGACAGGATTTTAAATTTCCAACCTTTTTGCTCTACCATCGGCTTTACTTTCGAGAGAGCACGCGCGTCGTCAATCGTGACGGCTACCAACTCCAAGTCGTAATTTTTTTGCCATTCGGCATAATTTTCGGCGATAGCGTCGAGTTCTTTTTTGCACGGCGAACACCAAGTTGCCCAAAAACTTACGACTGTAATTTTACCTTTTTTGGCATAGTCCTGAATATTTACGGACTTACCGTCCATTGTTTTTACATTGACGGCAGGCATCGTCTTTTGAGCTTGTTGCGCGCTGGCAAAAAAAGTAACGAAACACAGCATGAGAACAGAAAAAATAGCTTTTAACATTTTTTATCAGATGAATGATGAATAAAACGAACTTTTTATCGTGTGTGACAGCACACAACCACGCAAACATAACGATACTTTGAGTAAAGTATTTGACAAACTGTTAAATATTTTTTTTTGTTATATCTAAAATACTGATTTTCAGCAACTTAAAATTTTTTCTTAATTTATAAAAAAACTGATTAGAAAATAAAAAACCCAAAAAAATTGAATTAGTATATTTTTCTAAATTGCTTGTTCTCTGACGGCTGCGTATTTAAACTTTGCTGCGGACTTGATGTTCCACTTTTCTTTGAGTTTCTCGACCAACAAAATCATCGCTGGCACCAGAATCAAGGTCAAAAAAGTAGCAAATGACAGTCCGAAAATCATCGTCCACGAAAGCGGACCCCAAAAGGCTACGCTGTCGCCGCCAAAAAATAAATGCGGATTGAACTCCGTAAACATTTTTACAAAATCAATATTCATACCTACCGCGAGCGGCACCAAACCGAGGATAGTAGCCGACGCAGTCAGCAAAACGGGAGTCATACGGGTTCGTCCCGCTTCGATAATCGCTTCTTGGAGCGGCATTCCTTGTTCGAGCAAAATATCCGTAAACTCGACCAACAAAATTCCGTTTCTTACCACGATGCCCGCCAAAGCGACAATCCCGATGCCCGTCATAATAATCGAAACGTCCATTTTGAAAATAACAAAACCCAACAAAACCCCAATTACAGAAAATATAATTTCGGTAAGAATGATAAGCGGTTTGCTAACAGAATTAAATTGTGTCACCAATATTAAGAATATCAAACCCAATGCCGCCATCATCGCCCAGCCCAAAAATGCGCCAGTTTCTGCCTGCTCTTCTTGTTCGCCTCCGAATTTTGCCCTGATTCCCTCCGGAAATTTATAACTTTTTACGGCTTCTGCTACCTGCGCCACGACCTGATTGGGATTGTAACTGCTCAACACATTGGACGAAATCGTTACCAAGCGGTCTTGATTTTTGCGTTTGATGCCGCCGTAAGTGTTTGCGTAGCGAATTTCGGCGACCGCCGACAGCGGCACTGTGCGCATCATGCCGCCCATATTCATATCGCGGTAAGCAATTTGCATATTCATCAGCGTATTGATATTGGAGCGTTGGTCTTCTTTTATCCGCATCTGGATTGGGTACTCATCGTTGTCATCTTTGAACTTGGATACCTCTTTTCCAAACACTGCGTTGCGCATTTGTGAGCCGATTTGAGCGGTGCTAATGCCCTCGCGATTGGCTCGCTCGCGGTTGATATCCACAATAATTTCTGGCTTGTTGGATTCCAAATCGGATTTTAATTCTTCTACGCCGCCGATTTGTAGTGAATCTAAATAGCGAATCAGACTTTGTGATGCTCGGGACATCAGCTCAAAGTTTTCCCCTAAAATTTCTATCGAAATCGGCTTGCCAGTCGGCGGACCGCCTTTTTCTTGATCTACGATAATCTGTGCGCCCGGAATTCCTTTCACCGACTCGCGTACTTTGTCCAAATAAACGGTGGTAGATTTTCCGCCGCGCTTCGCAAACTCCACAAAAGCGACCGTGACTTTTCCGAGATTGGAGCTGCTGGTTTGGCTAAAGTCTTGCGGGTCGCCCGCCCCAATCGCTACGTTGGAAATAATACTTTCTACGATTGGATTGTTTTCGCCCACTACGTTGAAGATGCGATTTTCGACTTCTTGCGTCACCTTATCCGTGTAGGCTTGGTCGGTTCCAATCGGTAGTTTGATATAAGTATAAACAAAATTTGGCTCCGCCGTAGGGAAGAAAACAACTCTTGGGGGATATTTTCCGACCAAAGCTAAAGTAAATATTAGCAGTAAAAAAACGCCTATCAGCAAAAAAACGGGTCTCCAACGATACAAAAACCATTTCAGCAATCGCGCATAGCCGTTCTGAAAGGCGGGCCAGCTCCGAGTTTGGAATCTGCGAATAACGCTCGTGAGGATAAATTTATTCAACAAAAATAATAAATATAAAAATACGATGAAGTTGGCGAACCCAAAACTTCCCGTTAGATACGACACTGCTGCTATCGCTCCGAATATCGCCGTGGTAATCCAAAACTTGCGGGTGATGCGGCGCGGATTTTCGTCGTCGTGGTGCGGTTTCATAAAATCTACCGCAAAAACGGGATTGATAATATAAGCGACGACGAGCGACGCGCTGAGCGTCACGATGAGCGTGGCTGGCAAAAAGACCATAAACTTTCCTATAATTCCTTTCCACGCCAACAACGGTATGAAGGGTGCGAGCGTAGTCAGCGTCCCCGCCAAAACTGGAACGAATACTTCGCCTGCGGCGAGTTTGGCTGCCTGTTTGATAGGTACTTTTCCGTTGTCGAATATTCGGTGCGTATTTTCTATCACTACAATCGCATCATCTACTACGATGCCCAAAGCGAGCAACAAAGCAAACAAAACAATCATATTGAGGGTATATTTTACACCCAACAAACCGCCGATGTAGGGCATCAGCAAAAACGCCAAGAAGATGGAAAGCGGTACAGACATCGCCACAAAAATAGCGTTGGTAGTCCCCATAAAAAACATCAGAATCAGCGTCACAAGGATAAAACCGATGATGATAGTATTGGTCAAGTCGTGGAGTGTGACGCGTGTTTTTTCGCTTTGGTCGCCCGTGATGGTCACTTTCAGCCCTTTGGGAAAGCTGTTGGTCTGCATCTCTTGGCTCACTTCGCGGATTTTGTCGGAGGCTGCGATGAGATTTTCGCCACTTCGTTTGATAACGTTGAGCGTGATTACGTTTTTGTGGTCGAGCCGTGCATAGCTTTCTTTTTCTTTGTAAGCATCTTTCACCTCCGCAATATCTTTCAAATAGACCGTCGCGCCCGTGCCTCCTCGAATGACGATATTTTCAATCGCTTTGGGGTCAGTGTATTGCCCGACTACGTTGATGCTGCGCTTCATGTCGCCCATGTCGAGCAAGCCGCCCGAGATGGTCATATTTTCGTATTTTACGGCGTTTTCTACGTCCATCATGCCGACGGTCGCCATCGCCATTTTGTACATATCGAGGTTGATTTGGATTTCTCTATCCAATGCGCCTACAATATCTACGCGCGTAATTTCCTTCAAACCCTCGATTTTATCCTTCAGGTCTTCGGCGTATTTTTTGAGTCTGTCCAGCTCGTAGTCGCCCGAAATATGGACGTTCATAATCGGCATCTGCGAAAGGTCAATATCTTGGACACTCGGCGACTGCGGCAAATCATTCGGCAAATCCACTTTTGCTTTGTCCACTTCGTCTTTCACTTTCTGCTTCGCAACGGATACCACCACGTCCGTATTGAACTCCACATTGACCAACGAAAAGTCCTGAACACTCGACGAAGTGACTTTTTTTACCCCGTTGATGCCTTTCATTCGCTTCTCGATTTGTTTAGAAACGAGATTTTCCATATTGGTCGGCGAAGTACCGGGATAGACAGTCGTAATCAAAATTTGGGGAAATACGACTTCTGGAAATTGTTCTTTGGGCGTATTGATGTAAGACATAATTCCCGCCAATGTAATCAGGGCAGTCACTACATAAATGCTCGTCTTGTTGTCAATAGACCAACTCGACGGTTTGAATTCTTTAAAAATATCTTTCATATTGGAATCCCGAAGGGAATTTTAGAAACTTTGGAAAAAAATGGGTTTTATTTTATCGAAATTAAATCGCCGCCGTTCAGGTCTTGATAGCCGACGGTAATAAGTTGGTCGCCCGCCTTCAAGCCACTCAACACTTCTGCCTTGTCGTTGTAAGTTTGTCCTACTTTGATAGTCACTTTTTGCGCCACAGTTTTGCCCGCATTGCCTGCGGCTGCTATCATTACAAAATCTTCGTCCATGCCTTTCTGAACCATATTTATCGGAATCACGACCGCTTTGTCTTTTTTGTAATCAATCAATTTGACGATAGAAACCATGTTGGGAAGTATATTTTTTTCGTTTGCCGCCAACGGAATTTCCACTTTGAGCGTCCGATTGACGGAGCTGATGCTGCTGCCGACATAGCCGACGCGCGCCTTGATGTCGCGCTTGATGTCCGGAAATTGGAGCAACACCTCGTTGCCTTTTTTTACTTTTCCTGCGAATGTTTCCGCTACGTCCGCCACCACTTTGAGTTTCGAGAAATTAACAATTTTGGCAAACGGCACGCCGGGAGCCATTGCGCCGCCCAACTTTGCATACACCTCATCAACCACTCCACTAATCGGCGCGCGGACGACGTTCATAGTGTTGGTTTCTTTCATTCGGTCTATATTTTTTTCGAGAGCCTCTACCCCGTTTTTTGCTTGCAAATACTGTATTTCGGTGCCAATTCCTTGGTCCCAAAGGCGTTTTTGTTTGTCATAGACGCTGCGGGCAAAATCTAATTGTTGCTGAATTTCTGAAATTCCTTTCTGCATAATCGCGTCGTCCAAATAACCCACAGTTTGACCAGCGCGGACAAAATCACCGTTTTTTACCATAACTCGAGTCAGCGTTCCTGCGCCTTTGGAGGTAATCATCTGCTCGTCTTCCGCTACCACTTTGCCCTGCAAATCAATAGAGTGCGTAAAATTTTCGGTCATCACGGCTGCTACCGTCACGAAGATACTTTTTGCCTCCTTTCGCTGCGTAGTGTCCAATTTTGTCACTTCTTTTTCGAGTGTTTCTATCTCGGATTTTAGTTTGGACTGCTGGTTTTTTAGTTCAGAGAGCTGCGTCTGTTTGCCTTCCAGCGTATTGGTGTTGGCATCGGCTTTTTTTCCGCAAGAAGTAGCTAAAAAATTGATAGCCAAACAGATATAGATTATTTTTTTCATAATATTTTGATTGATTTTTTATTTAAAAGTTCTTATTTATTAAAAATTTTATTTTCCCAAAGCCTTATTTAGGCTCATTTTTGCGACCAACATATCGTATTGTGCTTGCAAAACATTCTGCTGTGCCTGATACAAACTTGTTTCGGCACTCGTGATTTCAAGACTGCTGCCCAATCCTTCCTTGTATTTTATTTTGGTAGTGTTGTAGATTTTTTCTGCCAGCGTAAGATTTTTTTTCTGACTTTCTACACGATTCGCTGCGTTGCGGTAGGCGAGTCGCGCCGTCGTCACTTGGAGCGAAATAGCTCTTTCGAGGTCGCCAATTTGGTTTTGGGTCAAGTCCCTTGCGAGCATCGCGCGCTGCACTTGCGCGCTGCGTTTGCCGCTGTCCCAGAGCGAAATACTTCCCGTAAGCCCTATCAAGCCAGTCGGAAAATGAGCGGGATTTTTAAAAATATTATCGTTGTTGCCAGTCACTGTGTATTGATAAGAGCCGAAAGCGGCGACGGTCGGCAAGTTGCTTGTTTTGTTGAGTTGTACCGCCAAATCATTCATTTTTAGACCAGCTTGGGCGGTGACATATTCGGCACGATTGCTATAATTTATTGCTCCCGCCATTTCTTCTTCGCTTGCGTTTTGCAGCAAACTGTTGATGTTATCTTTTACTTCCAATGATTTTTCGAGTGGATAATTTATCGTAAATTTCAGGACATTGACGACCAATTCTTTTTGTCGCGTCAAGTTTTCGCGTTCAGTGCGCAGATTGGCGAGAGAAAGCTCGATTCTGTCCACATCTAACTGCTCCGAAAAGCCAGCTTTCTTAATTTCTGTCACATCTTTGAATAATTTTTCTAAATTTTTTATATTTTTATCCAAATTATTAGTACTTTCTGTCAAAATCAAAGTCGGTAAATAGGCTTCGGTGACTGCATTTTTTACTTCCGCTTGTTTGCTTGCCAACTGCTTATTGACCAAATCTCGGTAAGAGCGCGACGCGTCGAGTGCGACGTTGTAGCTGCCGCTATACAGCAACTGACTGACGCTGACCGACCCCGAGAAATTATTGGATTGGACAAAAGTAACTGCTTGCGTACTGGGTTCGCCAGTCGGGGCGGCGATGGGATTTCCATTGCGGTCTTTGACTCCAAACCCAGACAAAATCCCGAATACGGCGGGAGAAATGAAATCGGGTAGAATAGTTTTTGGGGTCAAAAGAAAATGTTGGAGGCTGACTTCCGCCTTCGCTTGCGGCAGACCAGATGACCGATTTTCTTTGATTTGTTGGTTGGCATCGGCGATATTAATTTGCGCATTTTTTATGCTCGTACTGTTTTGTAGAGCAAATTTTATGGCATCTTCGAGCGTCATTGCGTCTTGCGCAGATGCTCCAAAAAAGCAAAATAGAAGTAAAAAAGTAAAAAAGATTGTTTTCATGTATAAAATAATATTTAGTTTAAAGTTATTTTTTGAGCTGTCACAGACAAATATTTTTAGGTATTTTCCCATTTCCCCCATTCGAGCCAGTTCGTCCAAATATTACCGCTTTCGAGTTTGTCCCAAGAGCCAAGATGAACGGCTAATTTTTCTAATCCTTTGGGAGTAGAAACTCCCCGCAAGTGGTACAAAACGAACTCCATGAGTAACTTTTCTTTCGCAAATTCTTTCTGCGGAAAAGTTGTTTCGTCCACGATGCAAAGCGATTGCGCCACATAGAGCCGCGCCACGACAGCCGTATCCACGTCTTTTCGGTACAACCCTTCCTCCTTGCCGCGCGCCATGTTAAGGCTGATGTCCATGTAAGTATGTTCTTTTTGCAGATACTCGACGAGCTGCCAACTTTCAGGATAAAATTTTTGCAAATCATACATTAAGGTCGGCGAAAGATTGCTCAACATTTTTATACAACACTTTGCAAAAGCCAAAATTTCTTCGATTGCGTCTTTTGACTTTGTTCGCAAATCCGCAAAAATTTTCTTTTCGCAGTCGGTGTGTGCGAGGATAGTTTGCTGTATCAGGTCGTTTTTGGTGGGAAAGAATTGGTATAAAGTTTTTTTGGAGATACCCAACTCGCGCGCCACGTCGTCCATCGTCACGCTTTTCAAACCGTAACGGAAAAACATCATCGTCGAGCGAGCCAATATTTTTTCTCTTGTAGAATCCACTTTTATTTCTTGTAAGTTGCAAAGGTAAGAAATAGAAAACGATGGAAACTATTTTTAGTTCAAAAGTTTTTTTAGTTTTTTAGTTTTTCGACCAAAATAATATTTTGTCCGACCAAAGTAAAAATATTATTTGCAAAATAATATTTTATAAAAGTATGATTTTAGGATTTTTACTAAAAAATGACGTTGACCGCTTTCAAAAATTCTATATATTTGCGTTTTGTAAATATCAACAAATGTCAAAAAAATATCAAGTTATTGGTCTGATGTCTGGAAGTTCGTTGGACGGATTGGACGTGGCGCATTGCGAAATAAACGTCAAAAGCGACCCGTTTGAGGTCGAAAGTTGGTCGCTGACTGCTGCCGAAACAATCGCTTTCAGCACCGAGTGGCAACGCCGACTGGCAGAACTTCCGCAGCAATCCGCATTTATTTTTTGCCAAACGCACGCCGCTTTTGGGCATTACTTGGGAGCAATAACCGCTAATTTTATCCAAAAAAATGCACTAAAACCAGACTTTATCGCCTCGCACGGACATACGATTTTTCATTGTCCCGAAAAAAAATTTACGACCCAAATCGGCGACGGCGCAGCCATCGCTGTCGAAACCAACTGCAAAGTAGTTTGTGACTTTCGGACACACGACATCGCACTCGGAGGCGAAGGTACGCCGCTCGCCCCTACCGCCGACCGATACTTGTTCGCTGGCTATGATTTTTACCTCAATATCGGCGGCATCGCCAATTTGACTTGTCGCTGCGGCAACGGAAAATATGTCGCCTTCGATGTCGGCGCAGCCAATCAAGTGTTCAATGCTCTGTCACAAACGCTTGGTTTTTTGTATGACGACGAAGGCAAAATCGCTGCGCAAGGAAAACCGATTCCAATGCTTTTCGAAGAGTTGAATGATTTAGATTATTTCTCCAAAAAATATCCTAAATCGTTGGATAACAACTGGTTGCGAGAAAATATTACCCAAAAATATTTAGATTTTGAGGCAATCGCAGCAGACAAACTTCGAACTGCCTACGAGCAATTAGCTTTTCAAATCGCTCAATCTGTCCGACAAATTGAAAAAATCGAAAATTTTGATAAAAAAAATTATTCTTTGCTCGTCACGGGTGGTGGCGCGTTCAATATTTTTTTGATAAAAATAATAGAGAAATTCTGCCCCAACATTGAGATAATAATTCCCGAAAAAAATATTATTCAGTTCAAAGAAGCTGCATTAATGGCTTTGTTGGGCGTGATGCGAGTAGAGCAATTTACAAATTGTATGCACTCCGTGACGGGCGCGAGTCGCGATAGTATTGGCGGCGCGATTTATTTGTAAAAAAATTTGTTTTCAAACCCAAAAAACTCCCACAGATGTAATATCTTTGGGAGAAAGAAAAAATCAACATGAAGAAACAGTTATTTTTTATGCTTTTGTGTTTGCTGTTGGTCGGCACAATCTGGGGGCAAAGCGATAGAAATAGTGGACAAGGTATTTGCAGCTCTCCAAATGGAAAAACAAAAGTCTGCGCCAAAGTCACGCCGAGCGGCGAACTAATTTACACGGTTACTTACAACGGAAAAACGGTTGTAGCGGACTCAAAACTTGGTTTTCGATTGAGCGAAGGCGATTTTTCGACTGATTTTGAAATGCTTTACGCCGATGCTTTTGGGAAAGAAACGGACGAAACTTGGAAACCCGTTTGGGGCGAAACTTCCGAAATACGCAATCATTATCGAGAAATGTTGCTCCAAACGCGGCAGCGAAACAGCAAAAAATTACTCAATATTCGCTTCAAAATTTATGACGACGGCGTAGGCTTTCGCTACGAATTTCCTGCGAATGGCGGATACGGAAAC
>JAYWGG010000287.1:0-4259 GCA_043778415.1 Saprospiraceae bacterium | reverse complement strand
GCTCATTTTTTCTGCTAAATTACAAGCAATCACTGCGTTATTTTTTCGTTTCAACGCCCTGCGTTGCGCCTCAAAAATGCCTTGTTATTGTTTGAATTTATTGGAAAAAATTAAGCATCTTATTTTTTCCTCATTCCTTACTGCTTTACGACACGAAGTGCTTGCACCACATTGTCGCCAATAAAAGTTTTTACGACATAAACCCCAGAGTTGAGATTCTGACCGTCCCAATTCGCAGTATAGTCGCCTTCCGATTTTTTCTCATTTACCAATGCTTTTACCAATCTTCCTGAAAGGTCATAAATATTGATAGTTACTTGTGTCGGGTTCTGAATATGATATTTTATTACAGTCGCCGCAACGAAAGGATTTGGCGAAGCCGAAATCGCAATCTGTGGCAATCCTAACTCCAAGTTCGCTGTCGGTGTAGGATTCAAGATAGCTGGTTGAGTGTACGCCACTGGTATGCCGCTGCAAGCTCCCGTGCCACCCCAAGGGGTTTGGACGTAAGGAAAAGAGCTGCGGAAAGTAGTGTCGTTCTTTTCGATGTTGGTAGTGTAGCCCAACACACCTAACAAATTAGGCGTTACAGGACTTGGAGAAGTGCCCGGCACATAATCGTCATACCACAATCCGATAGCTGCCAAAACTGCGCCGCCTACGGCTTGAAGCTCAATGCGTGTCACATCGTCCTCCAAACGTCTTCCGTTCGGGAATCCGTCCATGTTCGGTATGAATTGTAGGCTCGTGTTGGCGTTGTAAGCAGGGTCGGTCAAGCCTAAAACTGCCGCATAAATAAGTCCCAAAGTGCTGAATTTAGGGTCGTTGCGCTGCGTGACGGGTACCGCCATGTTCAAACGCAACATATCGCCGCCATTCGGGAGGAAATTATTGATGAATGGTTTTCCTGCCGCCAACGGATTGCCGCCTTTGCCAGTAGCCAACTGATACGGACGAACATTCGGAACGCCTGTATGGAAAATAGGCCACAAATCAACCGCACGAGGCGAAGTCGAATCTGGCAACAAAAGTGTACCAAAAACCGCATTGTCTAATGCCGTCCCTGCTACTGCCGCCGAGCCTTTCAATGCCCACAAGCCTTTTTGGTCATAGCCGAAGCCGAAGCCACCCAAAGAGTTTCTCTGGATTTTGAGCGGAGCAAAAGCGGGTACAGCAGTGCCGAAGAGCGTAGCGTCCATGTACAAAGAAAGTTCAGGGCGGTAAAAATATTTACCAAAAACACTCAAACTGTCCAGATCTTGGTACGGAGTGATTGCGTTCCAGAGGTCTTTTTTTCCGACTGGAATGACCGCTTCGTTGGTCAAAGGCATTCCGAGGCGAGATACTTGTACCCAAGGTCCAGAGTATGCAATCGCACCTGTGTTGATAGTTCTGATTTGTTGGCGGCTGGCAGAAGCCCACACACCGATTACATAATCTGCATCTAAAATATTCGCAGCCATGCTGACTGGTTTGTTTGTCTTTTGTAGCGTCGAAATATCTACCTGAATAGCTATCGTCGAAACGTTCATACATTTCAAACCGTCTTTTGCACCACTTTGACGTGGTGAATCGCCCAAGTCAAAAATACCTGCCAAGTCCACGAAAAATGGATCGTCGCTGGAGCCACAAAATACTTTTTCACCAGAGTTTGCTGTTGTGATAGCATTGGTGAAAAGTGTATTGTAGTTGGTGTTCAAGCCTGCGCCACCAGTGATAGAGCGCGGACCAACGTTGGGGGGCGGTACGATTCCATTGGTAATGATGGTCGTAAAAGTAGCTCCGCCGTTGATGCTGCGCTCCAATTTGTAAGTCGTTTTCAAGTTTTGTTGCCCCAGACGAATGTTGAAAAAAGTAGTAGGGTCTTGATTGACTTTGGTGAATGTGAAACGATAAATAATATCGTCGCCCGCAGTAGCAGTGTTGTTATCCACGTGGATTTCGTAGCGGATATTTTCGCCGAAAGAATAATAATTCGGTCCGCCGTTGGGTGCTTGCATTGGCACATAGCAAGCGATGAGCGTTATTTTATTCGGATCGTCGGGACTGCGGAATGCGTACAAATCCGTGTTGTCCGCCAACGGGTCATTTGCGATAAGCGGTGCCTCGCGGTGGCTGGAAGCCTTGGTTTGGATACTGCCTGCCATCAAAATAATAGACAGTACAGCCAGAAATATATTTCTTTTCATTTTAAATATTTGAATTGATATTTTTTAAAATTAGTTTACTTCCGTCCCGCGCCAAGGCGTTTGGACATACGGAAAAGCAGCTTTGAAAGTCGTGTCATTTTTTTCTACACCCGTCGAATACTGCAAAGTGTTGATGAGCAAATTGGTCACTGGCGAAGCAGCTGGATTGGTAGTATCGTAATCGTCGAACCACAATCCGACAGCTGCCAACACTACACCGCCTACGGCTTGTAGCTCAATGCGCGTCACGTCGTCCTCCAAACGTCTGCCATTCGGGAATCCGTCCATATTCGGTATGAATTGTAGGGTTGCGTTGGCGTTGTAAGCAGGGTCAGTCAAGCCCAAAACTGCTGCATTGACAAGTCCCAAAGAGCTGAACTTGGGGTCGTTGCGCGGGGTCGGTGGCACTGCCATGTTCAGACGCAACATATCGCCGCCGTTGGGGAGGAAATTATTGATGAATGGTTTTCCAGCCGCCAACGGGTTGCCAGCTTTGCCTGTCGCCAACTGATAAGGGCGCAAGTTAGGGACACCTGTGTGGAAAATGGGCCACAAATCCACAGAGCGCGGTTTGCCAGCTCCGGGAAGTAAAAGAGTGCCAAAGATAGCATCGTCAAGTGCAGTTCCTGCAAGTGCGGCGTTGCCTTTCAGACCAAACAAACCATTCTTTCCGTTCCGGAAGTCAAAAGATTTGAGTGATTTGGATTGTACGCGCAGTCCTTTGAACGCTGGTACAGCTGTTCCGAACTGGCTATCGTCCATGTAAAGTGCCAACTCTGGGTTGTAGAAATAATTTCCGAAGCTGCTCAAGCTGTCCAAATCTTGGTACGGACTCATTGAGTTCCAGATGTCTTTTTTTCCGATTGGGATGACCGCTTCATTTGTCAAAGGCATTCCGAGGCGAGATACTTGTACCCAAGCACCGCTCTCTACGGATTCGCCGCCTGTGATGTTCAAAGTCTTTGTTTTCGGACGACTTGCCGAAGCCCAAATACCGACCACATAGTCTGCATCTAAAATATTCGCAGCCATGCTGACAGGCTTGTTTGCCTTCTGCAAAGTCGAAATATCTACTTGGATACAGATAGAGTGAGTGTTGAAACGCCCCAAGGCATCTCTTACCTGACCGCCGCCTTGACGTGGTGCATCGCCCAAATCAAAGATGCCACCCAAATCTACGAAAAACGGATCGTCAGACGGTCCGCAAAATACTTTTTCTCCCGACGTAGCCGTAGCTATAGAGTTGGTAATCAAAGTGTTGTAGTTGGGCGTACTCAAACCAACGCCGCTTGCGATAGAGCGCGCACCGATGTTGTTCGGTGGTACGATACCGTTGGCTACGATGGTTGTGAAAGTGGCACCGCCATTGACGCTGCGCTCCAATTTGTAGGTTGTCTTCAGATTTTCTTTTCCCAAGCGAATGTTGAAAAAAGTAGTCGGGTCTTCGTTGGTTTTCTTGAACGTAAAGCGATAGATAATATCATCGCCGGGAGTGGCGGTGTTGTTATCTATGTGGATTTCGTAGCGAATATTTTCCCCGAAGGAAAAATAATTTGGTCCGCCGCAAGGAAGTTCTGCGGGAATGTAGTTAGCGATGATGGTGATGGTGTTCGGATTGTCGGGGCTTCGGAAAGCGTACAAGTCCGTGTTGTCTGCCAGTGGGTCATTGGCAATTAGTGGAGCCTCGCGGTGGCTCGAAGCAAACGTAGCAGCGGTTGTTGCGCCTAATAGCATCAGAGCTATTAATGACTGCCGAATTTGCTGACGCAGTGTTACTCTTTTTTTCATAAAAGAAAAATTTGTTTGAGTGGTGAATAAATTTTTAAGTCTTAATACGTTGATTTACGGTTGTAAGGGGGCGAGTGGTTTTTGCTGCGCAAAAAAAGTGTGCTGTCTGAAGGCATTTTTGTAGCAAATTCGGAGAAAAAAAAGCAAAAAAAAAGCCAAGATAAGGGCGGTAGCTCTTGTCTTGGCTTTTTTTTTGCACGACTGCCTGCGGTGGTATTTAATCCCTACGTCACTCAAAAACCGAGCCGCCACTCGCTCGCTTCCGAAGTGGAGCAGAGCGAG
>JAYWGG010000286.1:0-14375 GCA_043778415.1 Saprospiraceae bacterium | reverse complement strand
GTCTGGGCGCAGTTTTCAATTTGCCGATGAGTACCGTCACCATCATCGAGGACGCTCTGATGATAGCGATGAGTGCCGCGATGCTTTTGGGATAAGTGGCCTGCGCCTATTTGGTTTTTATTAAAAGCCGACGGCTTTAGCTGTCGGGCAACTAATAATAATTGGGTGTTGGCTTTAGCCTAAACATCTCGCCCGTAGCAAGTATTTGGCTAAAGCCAACACAATACCTCATGGCGATGGAATTAGAAAAATATAAATTTTGAGAATGATTGATAATTTAGTTATTTATTGTATCTTTGCTTTGCAAAACAAATTTTTCAAAAAAAACACTTATTTATGAAACATTTTTCTTTTCTCCGCCAGTATCCAGTATCCAGTATCCAGTATCCAGTATCCAGTATCCAGTATCCAGTATCCAGTATCCAGTATCCAGTATCCAGTATCCAGTATCCAGTATTCAGTATCCAGTATCCTAAAAATTTAAAACACAAATTTTTATATTTATTGATGTGTATGGCTTTTTACTCTGTATCACTAAACGCACAAAAAGGAACTACCGACCCAGTGCCGCCACAACACCCTTGTGATACTTTTACATTGGGTTTTGGGTTATCTCCGTCCCAATCTTCGACCGAAGGAATGTATAAGGCAAACATAGCCTCAGACGGGAATACCCAAAGTCAGACTTTTTCAAGAACTAATAATGAGCTAAATCCTTGGTGGCAGTTGGATTTGGGTCAATCGTACAACGTCAAGTCCGTTAAGATTTTTAGACCCAGTAATGGGACAAACACCATCAATCCGACACTCGAAAATTATTATATTTTAGTATCAGAGCAACCATTTGGAAATGACGGATTGAATGATTTACTTCAGAAACCATACGTCAGAAGCGGACACGTTGCCAATGTGTTTCCGTCTGGTGACTCTTACGCGCTGGACTTGCACGGGCGATACGTTAGGGTTCAACTCAACAGCACTGGTGTATTAGAGTTGTCAGAAGTTCAGGTACAGGGTTCTGCTTCTGAAATCTGCGGAGATGGAATTGACAACGATTGCGATGGATTGATTGACTGTGCTGACTCTGATTGCAGACCGAGTTTGGTTAATGTCGCCGTAGTGAGCCAACCAACCTGCCCTATTTGTCAAGACGGCGTTATTAGTATTCAAGCGGGGACTAATAATATCTCGAATCTTAGATTCAGCATTGACAATGGCGTAACTTTTTTTTCAAGCAACTCTTGGATAAAACAGTTCGACCACCTGCCAGTAGGAACTTACAATATTGTGGTCAAAGATATTGCATCTGGTTGCACCACAACGTGGCCCAAAAATCCAGTCAATCTATCGGCACCCGTAGGCAATCCAGTTGCAGGCTGCCCAAATGGTGACTTTGAGGAAGGAACTTTTAACCATTGGATAGGCGGTTTAGGAACTAATACTGGACCTGATTTTGTGCTTAATGCGAATGGATTCGCGCTCAATACCAGACACACCATCATACAATCTATGCCCAATGTGTTTGACCCCGTTGTAGGTGGCACAAAACTTCCGTTGGCTTCTCCCAACAATGGTTTGTATTTTGTCAAGTTAGGCAACAGCCAATTCGGAGGTCAAGCAGAAAAATTAGCTTTTAATTTTACGGTAGATAACTCCAATAAAGATTTCTATTTTAACTATGCACTCGTATTGGGAAATGGCGATCATCCTAAAAGTATGCAGCCCTATTTTCAATGGAAATTTTATAAAAAAAGTGATGGAACTATAATAGATATAAAGATGAACGGAAAAAATCTAACCAAGAAAAATCCAGATCTAAAATGGGCGGATCCAAGTGATGAGTTTTTTTTAAAAAAAAGTAATAATAATCAAATACTTTACAAAGGTTGGACTTGCTACGATTTAGATTTGTCTGAATTTTTAGGGCAGGAGCTTGTCCTTGAGTTTATATCTGCGGACTGTTCAGAATTCGGCCACTTTGGCTATGGATATATTGACGACATTTGCGTCAGTGCGTCGGCAGTAGTCCCGAATCTTGCGCTCAATCTGAATGAAAGCTATTGTAAAAACCAAAAAGTAGATGCCAAAATTGTGGGCGGACAGGATATTACGAAATATTCATGGAAAATATCAAGGGGAAATGAATTTTTTTTAATCAGCGAAACCGTCACTT
This sequence comes from Saprospiraceae bacterium, assembly GCA_043778415.1. Classification (GTDB taxonomy): domain Bacteria; phylum Bacteroidota; class Bacteroidia; order Chitinophagales; family Saprospiraceae; genus JAYUHK01. Next base: position 12,202 of record JAYWGG010000286.1, on the reverse strand, counting down.
ATGAGGGAGTTCCAGATTTTAACGACATATTAGGTTGGTATTTTGCAAGTCCGCACCGTCCGAATATTGGTCTGACCTGCGGCGACAAATTTAAGGTAGAGTTATCTGTTTCAAACGATTGTTCTTCCAAAACAATAACAAAAGAATTTACTTACCGATGCGAAGAAAATAACATCAACTATCCCGATATTGTATTCTGTAAAAGCCCAGCAGAAGACCTCAAAATATTAGGCACCAATGATTGCGTTGGTTGCCAAGTGGCATGGACACCTTCTCAATTCCTGAACAACGCAACAATTCCCAATCCGATTATTCTTGGAACTAACAACACCAATGCGCTTGCTGCGACTTATCATATAAAAGTTAAAAATAGCGTGGGTTGCGTCTATGAAGACGATGTGAAAGTAAACAATATTCCTGAATTATTGGGTAACATCGTAATTACTACCGAAATCGTAGGTTACTGTGAGTTCAATATAAAAGCAACTATTACCTTCGCCAATCCCACTATCGGTAGTGCCGTAATAGTTAATTTTGTAGTAGATGGCTTGAGTTATACGGGTATTTCTACGACCCCCGCCGCTAACCTTACAACGCATACATTTTTAATCAATCCAAATCTGAACTTTTCGAGAGGTTCCAATCATACTATCTATGTGACCGCAAGAATGAGCGGGCTGCCGCAAGAACTCACTGTTTATGGAAATTGTACTATCACTCAAACTCTGAATAAACTGAAAGATAGCCCCTACTTTGGAGATATTCAAGTATATGTTCCCAATATATTTTCACCCAACAACGACGGAGTTAATGACATACTTAGACCATTTTTTAGCAATAATCTCAATGTGTACGAGGCGTGGTTTCGAGTTTATGAACGTCCAGGTGGTTTGCTTTTTGAGGCTCATGCTACGGCACCAATGACTGGACCCGGTCTGACAGGAGCAGAATTGGGCTGGGACGGGTATTTTAATGGACTACCTTTAGGCAGTGCCGTTTATACATGGGTGTTGGATTACCAAAACTGCAGCAATCTACCTGCTGGATGCGTAAAATGCAGCCTTTGGAAAATAGAACATGATGAGTGTGGAAATTGCGACAATCCCAATCATTACGGAGATTCGCAATTAGATAAATAACTTTTGTCACTTCATATTCAGCAAAAGCTGCTTTTGATAAGTGGCTTTTGCTGGATTCAACCTAAAAAATCAATTTTATGAAAAATTTAGCGTTTCAAATACTATTTATTGTACTCTTTATAGGCAAAGTTCAAAGCCAAAACAACGCTTTGCGTATATTTTATGCTCCTGCAGCTTCCAAGTTTAAACATAAAGATTATCCTCCTGATTTTTCATTCGATGAGTTAACTTATCTTCCCAACAAAGCCTTTATTGGAAATCTAATGGGTATTGAGTACAGCCGAACTATTAAAAACATAAGCGTTAGTGTGGGGTACAGATATTCGCTGAAGGGGGCAAAACCGCCCTATTTTTATGAAAAAAGATATCGCCTATCTGCTGATTATGTCGGAAGCATGTATGATTTTCGTTTTTATAGCAATGAGTTTTTTTTGACTGCGAGTACTCGGCTTTTTCCAAAACGGAAAAATTGGAATTTAAGCGTGGGTATTGGAGTGTCAGCAGATGTAGTTAGGATTGCAGAAATTAGTGAAGTGTATGTAATTCCAAAAGAATACGGGGTGGTCAGATTGGGTGGCTCGCTTGGAGGGTTTTTAGAGTCCAACACATTAAAAAACATCAAAAAAAATATTAATATGAAGAATTATAGTGTTGGCGTTTCGGCACTTGTAGGGATTGATATAAAACTAATGCCTCATTTTTATCTTAATCTACAACCTGAATTAGAGTATCTGACAAAGTTGGGAACTCCGAGCAGTTTTACTCATTTTTGGGTATTTGCATTACAAACGGGCATCAAATTCAAATTTTAGAAATATGAAAAATTTAGCATTTCAAATACTATTTATTGTACTCTTTATAGGAAAAGTTCAAAGCCAAAACAACGCTTTGCGTATATTTTATGCTCCTGCAGCTTCTTATCTAAATGAATTTTATGTAAAATACCCCAATAGATATTCCCCGAATAGGATATTCATGGGATATGTATCTGGTATTGAGTACGGTCGTACCATCGAAAATTTTAACATAAACATCGGCTACCGATACACACTCAAAGGAACAAAAACGGCTTATTACTACAATAGTTTATTTCGTTATTTTGATGATCACGTTGGAGAAGCATACGACCAACGGTCTTATAGCAATGAATTTTTTTTGACAGCAAGTACTCGACTTTTTCCCAAACGTAAAAATTGGAATTTGAGCGTAGGTATTGGACTTTCAGCAGATGTTTATCGAGGCAGTATTACACAGGTGTATGGAATGAATAAAGAATATGGATTTGTTGGATTGGGTGCAGAATTTGGTGGGATAGGTGGGACACCTCAACCCAACGACCTAAAACGAATGATAAGAAATATCAATGCCAAAAACTATAGGTTTGGATTTTCTGCTTTTTTGGGTGTGGATATAAAACTTTTGAATCACTTCTATCTCAATTTACAGCCTGAAATTGAGTATCTAACCAAGCCAGTGGCTGGAATAGTTCTTTATGAGCCGGGTTCTATAAATAAGAGTGTTAAGATGTTTGCATTACAAACGGGTATCAAATTCAAATTTTAGAAATATGAAAAATTTAGCGTTTCAAATACTATTTATTGTAGGGCTTTTTTATTACCCAACAATCGTGAAAGCTCAGCAATACGTTGGGGGGAGTTTCGGCATTGGTGCGTCCTACCTCACTGTCAAGGATTATAACCCTTTAATAAATTCTAATCTTACTTTTTATACTGACCCCAAAGTATCGCTTGCGGTCGGAGGGCATTGGAGCAAGGTTTTTTATCAAAATAATAAATGGACGGCAGGACTTCGATATGCCAATATTGGGGGGTGTTACAGGATACAAAATTACCTGCCTCAACCAGACCATACTCCAACTTTGACACTTCACACGCTGGAATTGAATACAATTTATTCTCGTAAGTTGAGTGCGACCGATAAAGAAAACCCTTTTTATGGTAGTAAATACGATTTTTTTGTAGATATTGGCTGCTATACCAACTATCTTTTGTACGCCTACTGGGACCTAAATGACAAATATCAGCGCAATCTTACCAATAATTTTAAAAGTTTAGACTATGGACTGCTTGGTGGATTTACCGTTTCGAGGGCACTGAAAAAAAATCTAAAAGTTGAAATCAATTTCAGATACCAACATGGCATCAGAAATATCAATAAGCAAGCAAGAAATTTTTACCAAGAGGGCTACAACAGAGGTATGATGTTTAATTTTGGGTTGCAAAAAGCACTCCGCTAATGCTCTAAAAGTATGCTTTTGGAGATTTGCTACCATAACCCCCGCCCAAAAGAACCTCACAATTTGAGCCACCTGAAGCCCGCCCAATCCAAAAAAGCGACCGAGCCGACAATCCACCACAGCGTAGGGTAGCCGAAGATGGCGATTATTTGAGTCCCCGTAGTGGGCGCAATAATGTTGGCGACGGCGTAAGAAATGGAGTACAGAGCGAGATATTGCCCTTGTCGGGCAGGATTTGCACTTTTTGTGACATAGTTGGAACTGAAAGGCATCACAAAAATCTCCCCAAAAGACAAGCCAATCGTACACAAGATAGCGACCACCAGACCGCTCAAAAAGCTAAAATTCAGCACCCAATAAGACGCTCCGTAAAGCAACAACCCAAGCCGAACCCAATGCAAAACGGGCTTTTTATTTTCTATCTGGAACACCAAAGGCATCTCGACGACCGCCACTATCAGCCCGTTGAGAGCCATCAAAAGACCGACTTCGGCTTCATTGAACTGTAAAGATTCTTTGAAGAAAACGGGTATCGTCCAAAGTATCTGCATAAAAACCCACGCGTTGAGAAAGGTAAGGACGATAAAAGTAAGAAATTTTTTATTCTTGTACGGCGATTGTGACTCAAAATAAGTGTCACCACTCTGAAATTTTTCTTCTTTTTTGTGACTGTTTCTTATTTTATTTCTAAAAATAAAAAAGAAACACAGCGCCGACAGGACGCACGAAGTCCCATCTATCCAAAACATTAGGTGCCAGCCAAACCAGTGAATCAAAATGCCGCCGATGGCAGGGCAAATCGTCCAGCCCATATTGAACGCCATTCGCATCAGCGAAAAAGAGCGCGTGCGGTTGGAGTCGTCGCTGAATATCGAGATAGCGGTAGAGTTGGCGGGGCGAAAAATATCCGCCGAAAAGCTCATCAGAAAGACCATGACGCACATTTGCTCGAAAGTGCGCGCAAATCCCATCGCCATCAGCACGAGTCCATTGAGGAGCAAACTCCAAAATTGGGTATAAAAAAAACCGGTTTTATCGGTCAGTTTTCCACCAATAAACGCTCCCAACACCGAGCCGATGCCGAAGCACGACATCACGAACCCCGAGGAGCGAATGTCGAGCCGCAGCTCTTCCATCAAGTAAATAGGGAGAAAAGCAATGACCATTGCGCCGCAGCGATTGACGAAGTTCACGGCAGTCAGCAGCCACACTTCGCGGCTCAAACCGCTGAAAGACTCCCGCCAAAGCTGGAGCGTTCTCTTCAAAAAAAGTACCATCGTGGCACAAAGTTAGGCTTTATTTGCCGAAAATTAGCAATTAAAGTTACCGACACCTCCGAAGTGTCGGTAACTTCTGGTCATTATAAGTTACCGACACCTGTGAGGTGTCGGTAACTTACGTTTATTCGTCCGATAAATATTTTATCCGATATTGACTTCTACGATGCGGCTGGTGTCTATTCCCAAAATATCAACTACTTTGACCATCACTTTGTAGTTGCCTGCTCGCGCATATTGGTGAGGCGCAGAAGTGAACTCGATGCTTGGATTTTTTTTGGTGCGGAAGCTTTGCCATTCGTTTTCAAAAATATAATTGCCCGTCCATTCTTCGTTTATCATTTCTTTTTTGCTGTGGTAGTCAAAATCTATCGCCCAATAGTCTATCCAATCGTACCAATTAGGGGTAAGCAAAGTACGCGAAAGGATACCGTCTTTGTCTTTTTCTATTTTTATGATTTGTCCGTCTTCTATGACTACTTTGCTGCCTTGTTTGAGGCTGTGCTGGATATCTTCGATATCGTCCTGAGTGTAATGTGTTACAAAATCGGTCAGTTCTATGGTGACGCTTCCCACTCCTGCGCCTGCCACAGGGAGCGGTAGATACTTCACTTTGGCATCGAGAAAAGCGACATCAAAAAACTTCGCCTGCCCTTTGTCGGTGGCGCGCTTGTCAAAAACCTCTTTGGGTATATATTTCAAATTGATGGATAAGCCTTGCGCTCGGAGTTCTTGGATATAAAATGGCGCGAGTCCCATCTCGAACTCAAATCCCAATACATCGACTTGGGTGTAGAGATTTTTTTTACATTCCTCAAAAATATTTTTCAATAAACTTTGCGTGACGGGTACGTCGAGCGGACCTACGTGTACCAATCGTCCGCCTTTGCTGCCGTGCAAAAAGCCAATCTGGCTCTCCCCAGAAGGGAAAGAAGCCAAACGTTTGGCTCGGTATGCCTCCAATATCAGATTGATGTAGGCTTCTTCTTTTGTCCTCTCCCCAGCCCTCTCCAAAGGAGAGGGAGCTATTTCATTCATAAAAAACTGCCGCTCGTATTTTCCGAGATTGAGTACTTCAAAGGCACGAAAATCTTTGCCCGAGCTTTGCATTTCGCGCTGGACACCTATGAGTCTTTTGCGAGCGGTATGCACCGAAAAACGTCCCAAATCGGTAGTAATCCATTTCCGACCCAATTTTTCGGCTACTGCCGCAGTGGTGCCAGAGCCACAAAAAAAATCCGCTATCAAATCGCCTTCGTTGCTGCTCGCTTTGATGATGCGCTCAAGGAGGGCTTCGGGTTTTTGGGTTGGGTAACCAATTCGCTCATCTTTTAGTGTCACACCAGGAAATTCATCCCATAAATCTGTTGCATTAACACCCATCATTTCGTCAAGATATTGTTTAAGGTAAGGCTTTCCTGTTTCTGTATAGTGAATTCGACCTTCTTCTTCAAATTTACGAAAATTTTCATGTGAATACGCCCAGTATCTTCCAGTTGGCGGCTTATGACCATTCCATTCAAAACTTGTATTTCCTCCTCCTTTTGCTGCCGATAAATCAGACGCTTTATATCTCCTTCCACTACTATCATCAATTTTAGAGTATGTACTATTTAAATACTCTTCTGAATAGTCTGTATAAATTGTATTGAAAACGTAACTTGCTTTTCTTTTAGTGTACAAATGAATTGTATCATGAATTCGTCCAAAAAACTTTGCGCCTTGTTTTGCATCATTTTTTGCGGTACTTCTTTTCCAAATAATTTCACTAATCCAATTATCTCCTCCAAAAACATCATCCAATAGTAATCTCATGTAAGCACTTACTCGATAATCAATATGCACATAAATACTTCCATCATCTGCCAAAAGATTGTGCATGAGTTTTAGTCTTTCGTACATCATGGAGAGGTAGGAGGAGATGCCTTTGCCCCAGGTGTCGCGGTAAGCGATTTCTTCTATGATGGATTGTTTTTTTTCGGCGGTTTCGCCGCCTATCTCGATGTTGAAGCCAAAATCGGCACCGACGGCAAAAGGTGGGTCGATGTAGATGAGCTTCAAGCCGCCCTGTGCTTCTATCTCTTGTCGGATGCTGCCGTTGGCGAGGCTGCTGAGTATCAGTTTGTTGTCGCCCCAGATGAGTTTGTTGGTCCAGCCTTTGAGTTGTCTGCCTCTGAAGTCGGTTTCAAACATATCGAGAGCTGTGCCTTGTTTTTGAGTTTCTTTGCGCGGCTCGTCTATGTGCTCTATGGAGTGAAAGGGCAGGGCGAGGTTGGTGACTTCTTCTTTTCGCCCGTTCCAAAAGAGGAAAACATCTTCTTCGTCGGCGAAGAGTTGGTAGATGAGTTCTTTGGGTAGTTTTTGCCCATTTTTGATGAGTTCTATGATGTTGTTTTTATCTTTATCGGTCATAATTATTGGATTTTGATTAATTTTTCCAAAAAAATTGGATTTATTTCACAGGTTTTGATTTAATATAAATAACTGATAATCAGTTACTTATACTTTTTTTTGTAGAATACTTTAAATTTTGACTAAAAAAAAGGTATTTATTTCACAGGTTTTTGCTTCAAAGAATAGTTAGCATTTCTGGTAATGCCATTCATTTCTAAAATACCATTTTCTACCATTGCTTTTAATATTCTTTTTACTTTATAAATATTTATTTCAGAGCCAATACGTTCCGAAATTTGAGCAAATCGGCTGTTTGGAAAATCAGTAATATCTTTTCTTAATAATTCTTCTAAACGATGGTCAGTAATGCTTTTCAAAGTGGTTTGAGTTTTAAAATTGGTATTTTTAATAAATTCAGGATTTACGGCATAAAGCGTACCTTTTGTTTTACCTTTTGAAACGACCAATCCTATGTCTATCAATCTGCCTAACCAATGCCTTACGGCAGTATTTAGCTTTGTGGGCAGATTGAGTTTTAGAGAAAACTCCAACGCGGAAAGGGAATTGTATTGAGCGATAAGCCCAAGGCAAATCATCTCTTTTTGAGTAAGCTGAAACTCATCGGAAGCTCTTTGAAGTAAGGCGACGACATTTGGTTTGGAGATATTTTTAAAAATAGTAAACTGTACAAAATCATCGCCTTGGATAGGTTGCGGAATAGGCTTGCCATTAGAAAGCAATATTTCATACATTTTATCAATACCGGAGCCTTCTTTGTCCATGAGTTGTAAATCAAAAAAAACTTGTGCTAATTTTTCATTGCGTCGGGAATTCTTATGCAGCACATTTTGAGGTGTGATGCCAATAGGAAAAAGACCGGGATTAGCTACCTCTAACCTATCGGGAAAGATATTGATGTAAATATCGCCTCTCATGGTGTAGGGGCGATGAACAAGAGCGTTGGCTATCAACTCGCGTAAGACATCTTCGTGGTAATTTGGAATAAATTTGCGAAACATTCCATCGGCGACATCAATACCTTCTTTCCAATCGGGAATTTGGGACCAAACGGCTTCTATAAGTTCTTTTGGATTTCGCTCATGGTCGTCCCAAAGCAGACGATTGACTTTTTGCCCGCGTTCATCATATTTGAAAAACTGAATGGTTGGGCAATAAAGAATTTTTGCGCGGTCGTTTCTTTTAGCTAACCAAAGTACACCGAGGTTGGTCAAATAATCGCCATCAGAAAAATAGTAATGTTCTAAAAGTTCGTCAAGTGATTTTTGTTTTACATGAGCAGAAACTCTTGTAGATTTATTAATATCTTTGAGAAATTGATTTGTTTTGAGCTGGTCAATATTGGTTTTTGAGATATTGGTACGCTTGGTTTCCCAAACAAAAGAAGGTTTATCGGTAAAAAGCCTTGATAACTCATCAGGCAAAAGGGGTACACAAGTGTCGTCGCTCCGATAATAGTATTTGCCATCGCTCGTACTTGCAATAGTAGATGCGCTCTGTAAAATCTCTAATTTAATAAATTGTCCGCCATTTTCAGCAGTAATAATAGTTGTATTTACTCCAACGTTTACGGTATTTTCAGTAATATTTTTTTTGATTTTGAAGGGTAAATCGGCGTCAATATTTTGCGATGCTGGCGGAAACTCCTCTTTATTCTCTATCCCAACATAAATAATTCCACCTCTTGAATTGGCAAAACAAACACAATCTTTTGCCAATTCTTTCCAATTAGCGGTTTTACCTAACACAATGTCAAGCTTCTTTTTTTCTATAAATTGATTTTCTCTCATTTAAATTCAAAAAGTTGAATAATTTGTCTAAAATTTTTGATGTCTGCGTATTTTTCGTCCCAATCTTCTTGTCGTATGTAGATGGCGGTATAAGTGTGCTCAGTTTGCAAGGCGTTCACGTCGGCGCACCAAGCGGCGAGGCGTTTTATTTTGCGCACATCGTTGAGGTCTTCGCGCCCTTTGGTTTCTAAAATAAAAAAAGTAGTTGGCGATGTTTTAATTAAAAAATCGGGATAATAAAGTGCAATATTGCCATTTTCTTTTTGATATTCTACAAAAAAATTGGCGGAGCCTTCACCAACCGCATTTTTGGCAAAAGCAACTACATCGGCGCAGCCATTAAGCACCTTCGCCACGCCCAACTCAAAATTATTATCGCCAATCACTTTGTTGAAAATACACTTTTCGGAGAGAAGGTAACGCTGATTGCCGACCACTTTTGGTTTCACATTTTTGAGCGAAGTATAGCCTTTGATGCTCACATTGTCGTCTTCTTTGACCGTTATTGCGTTGATAGCCGCCCTAAAAAGTTTTAAAATAAGGTCTTTTGCCAAGACATCGGAGAGGTTTTTGATGGTCTGCGAGTCTTCAAAACCAATTTCATTTCCAAACAGTTGGTACTTCACAAAATGCTCTACTTTGGGATACAAAATATTGAAGCCGCTGAACAAACGGCTGTCTTTGAGGATAGCCGTAGTAAAAAAAGCAATCACGCTGCGATAGCCCGCCGAAGTTTCGCTAAACGTAGTTTTGTGCGAAAATTCATCGTCAATGTGTTTGAACACAATTTCAATCAGGTCTTGCGGCGGATAAGTTTTAAAATCAATTTTTGTGAACTCAAACAGCTGTGTATCAATGTTTTCCAAATTTTTAAATTCCCTGTATATTTTTTGAGAAAGCTGCGGCAGCGGAATATCCAGCTTGTCGAGGTCTTTGCCGCTTTCTTTATCCACCTCTATGATGATTGGACTTTTGCCGCCCGTACCTTTTCCCATAGGACTGTACTGGAACTCCACGCCTTCGGATTTTAGGCTTTCTACAAAGTCCAAAAAAGGAGGCGTGCCGACGACGACCAACTTTTCAGGTACTTCGAGGTCAAACATTTTTCTCAAACCGCGTCCGATGGTTTGCTCGGGCAAAATCTTGGAATCCGCTCCGAATGGACGCAAGCCAACGATGGTGGTGACGTTTCGCACGTCCCAACCTTCACGCAACATGAGGACGGACACGACGGCTTTGTAAGGCGAAAAATCTTTGTCAATATCGTCAGCTGCTTTGCGAAGTCTGTCGAGTTCTTCCTTGTCTTTTTTGCTGGTGCCTTCTTTTACATTGCCAGAGTTGTTGGTGTGGATAGTAAGCACAGCGTCTTTCATAATCGGATAGCTGCGCTCCAAAAACGCGGCGGCTTCGTCTGCTTCTTTCGTATTCATGGTCATAATGAATAAAATCGGTGTTTTTTTGTCCTTCAACTCCTCATATTGCCCCTGCCATTCTAAATAACCGAGATGAATAAAATCTTGATATTTTTCAATAAAATCGTTAGACTCTTTGACTTTTATCTTATTTCGCGACTCCTCGTCGGGCAAGACAGGCGATTTGACGACGTTTTGCCTGATGGCTTCTACCAACGGAAAATCACAAATGGTTTGGACAAAAATATGCCCATTGTTGTGTTTGGGAGTCGCCGAAAAATCGGCTTGTAGGCTCAACCCCTTGCCACCTTTGAGCTTTAATTTATTTGCGATGTCTTCAATATTTTGAAACCACACCAAAGATTTATCGTGGACGTGGTGTGCCTCGTCGTTCAAAATAACGAGGTCTTTTATTTTTTCGCTTCGCAAAACCTTACCCAAATCCGCGCCTTTTGAGGTATCTGCATCAACTTTGGGTTTGTGACCTAAAAATTTGGTTTCGGAAGACGGCACAGGGTCTTCATTCAGAGGAACACGGTGGATATTCGTGAGGAAGATATTACCATTTTCGGTGATAGGTTTCAGTTCGTCTTGGATATGCAAAGTCAGTTGGAGGTCATCTTTCCAATCTCTATTCTCCCAGCCATTTTCGGGCAAAAAAGGCTCTTCTAAAAACATTTTTAAGCCGTCAAAATCCTTCCGCAGTCGGTTCAAAACAATAATATTGGGCGCGATAAGCAGAAAATTTTTAGACAAATCGCTGTTTGCTTCATACAATTTATGAAAATAAGACCACACTATAACCAAACCCATCACTTTGGTCTTGCCTGCACCCGTCGCCATTTTGACCATATAGCGAGTCCATTCTTCTTCAAACATACCCGTACTAATCCTCCCAGAAGCATCAAAACGCATCATATCATACTTGTCTCTTGCCTTGGCGACTTCGTAAAGATAAATGACAGACTCAATCGCCTCTCTCTGCGAAAAGAAAAAACGAAACTGGAATTGATTGACGAAATGCTCTTCTTCAAACCAAAAACGCAGCAAAGCCTTTGACGTTTCGGACGCGCCAGCGTATTCGCTATCCCTCCATTTGGTGACCGCTGAACGAATTTTATGCACCAACGGCGGCAGCAATTTTTCATACACATTCTGAAACGCATCTATTTGCGACTGCGACGGTGCCCAACGCTCGTCGGGCGATAAAATTTGAAAAGGATTTTGATTTTTTGCCATTTTTTTTATTTACGAAGTCACCGATACCTTTGAGGTATCGGTCGCTCTACCATTTTTTGTATAATTTTATCAAAGATACTATTTTTTTACACAATTTGTGACATACTATCGCTCTGACTTCTCACAAAAAATATAAATCGGGCGCAAAATCAGATGTTAAGAAAGTAGATAGTTCATTCGTTTTTGTAAGTTACCGACACTTCCGAAGTGTCGGTAACTTATAAAATAAACTCTACTGCACCGTCACACGAAAGGTCACTTCTGCGTCCGTGCTGCCGGGTGCGCAGTCGCCATTTTTAGCGTTGGGTTGGTGGCGCAGCGTGGCGGTCAGCCGTCCAGTGCCGAGCGTGCTGCCTACGGTGATTTTGGTCGTCAGTCCCAACGGAAGCGCGGGAGTTCGGGTATCAAAATCTGTTCTGCTGACATCTAACGTAACCGCTGCGGGCTGCGGCTGCCCGAAATTATAGCAAAGCAAATGTTCGTTTGCCAGCTCTTTTATTTCTACCGTAGCGTTGAGGACGGGCGTTTTTGTTTTGTCAAAAAACGAAATTTCGCCTGTGTAAACTTTTCCTTTTTGGAGATTCAGAAAGGCGCGCGACGTGTCGGGCGGCGTGGTGCTTTGGGGGTCGAGTTTTTCCCAAGTGGCGGTCGGCGTGTCAGTGGAGTCGCCCAAGCG
>JAYWGG010000285.1:0-14376 GCA_043778415.1 Saprospiraceae bacterium | reverse complement strand
ACTTCTTTGTTTTCTCTGAATAACGTCACGGGAACAATCTGCGTGTAAGTAAATTGTCCATCAAAATCTATTTGTTTCAGGCGGTAATACGCCACATTTGCTTGCGGATATTTGCTGACTTCTACGTCGCTGAAATTGTAAGTTTGGGAGATTGGCGTGCTGCCGTGACCAGTGCGATAGCCAATTTTTTCAAAATTCTTTCCGTCCCACGAGCGTTCTACCTCGAATCGGTCGTTGTTCTGCTCCGACGCTGTCACCCAGTTGAGAAGCGTCCGCCCTTTCGAGTATTTACCCGTAAAAGAAAGGAGGGAGATAGGTGTTGGTATGCTGATAGTCACCGAATAATCTTCTACTTGACCGTATTGCGGCACGTAGCAAGGTCCCGAAATGGTATTTCCTCCGAATTCCCCAATTATTCGCAATCTCAAAGGCGTTCCCCACGTCACTCCCGTGTTTGGCGTTGTGAAAGCAATCGTCAATAGTGTTCCTGTTCCTGATGATGCGCTGGTTGCCAGTATTTCAGCACCTGTAAAGCTGCCATCGTTGTTGTAGTCAATAAAAGCTTTTACTCGTTGCGGATTACTTGTAGGAACTGTCGCAGTCAGAGTATATGCCGTATTAGGCGACAGCGGCGTATTGACGCACCAGCGATCCAAAAATCCAGTGTTGGCGATAGAAGTAGAACTATTATAGTCAGTTTCGGCATTGCCAGTATTGTAATCAATAGTGCCTAACTGTACTCTCATAACGCCCATATTATAGCTGTCTGGTCCTGTGCTAACGATTGGAGTACAAGAGGCAGCGGTGGGTTGTGTGATAGCGGGAGCAGGTAAGGCACCAACCGAAGTTTTCAGTCCTGCCCGAAGCGCATTGAGAGCCGCCAACATTCTCGTAGATTGTCCTGCGGTGAACGTAGTGCGGCAAGAAGCGGAACTATAATCCATGTGATTGGTGGGCAATGTTCCGTAGGTTGTGCCGGTGCAGCAGTTGGTTGCGCCACTTGAAGGGCAACTCGCAGTCCCTGTGCCAGTGCAAGCCGAAGGTAATGTGTTAGGAGTGTCGTAGCTCCAGCCGCCACTGCGAAGAATCGGGTCGGTATCTGCTACCAAATCACCACTACCTGACGGGCATTGGTCTGGAAGCCCGTCGTCGTCTGAGTCGTCGCCTTCAAAAGTATGGAGTAGATTAAGATAATGTCCTGTTTCGTGCACGAGCGTTTTGCTGCCACCCGTTCCGAATCCGGCGGAGCGCATCAATGCTCCGTCGTAGTCGCGGTTGCCGGTGCTTGGAAAATATGCGAAACCGAGTATGGTTCCCGCTCCGCCCGGATTTTCGATGCTATACACAGTCCAAATATTATAGTATTCGGCAGGTGGAAAACGGCTTAAATTTTTTATTTGAAATTCGTTGTCGGCTGCTGTGCCGTCAAAAATTGCGCCGCGAGTCGTAAAAAGCGGCACGCTACTTCCATTCACGCGCACGATGCCCGTAGTGGCTGCTCCGCAAGCATCGCGAGTAGCCAGTACGAAACCTACGCCGATTGGGTTGAATGATGTGTTAAGGTCAGCGATGGCTTGGGCGATGACTGCCGTGCTGATGTTGCTGCCGCTACCGACTGCTTCGCCAAGATGCACTACATTGACTACCACTGGAATCGTCATCGCAGTTCGCTCGCCTGTGATATTATCGTGTGCAATGGCTTCCTGAATCATTTGCTCGTTGCGCTTGATAGAGGCGGCGTATTGAGGGTCAGTCGCCATCAACTTGCGGTGCTTGTAGTCAAAACCGCAAGGTGGTGCGGGTTTTGCATTCTTTAGAGTTGGGTAGCTTTCAGGTTGTGCGGTCAATACACTAAACACAACAAAGAAAGATAAGATAGAAAAGATAAAACGTTTCATATTTATTTATTTAATACATTTTTGTGACAGGCTATTTGTTTTATGAGATTAAATAAATATAACTTCTGCAAAATTATTAATTATGTACGAGATAAACTAACATTCAGTTCTTTTTTTTGTTCCAAAAATAAAAAATATTATTTTTAGTAGTTTTGTGACAAAAAAAGAGCCTTTCCGCATTGCGGAAAGGCTCTTTTTTTGATATTTTTTCTCCAAAAAATACTACCTGTGTATCTGCAAATAGCCGACATATCGCTTGTCGTTGGCTTTTGGTCCTAATCCAATACAGTAAAAATAAGTGCCGTCGGGAACGTTGCCGCCCTGCCAAGTGCCGCCCCAACCGTCGGCGTTGGAGTAGTTCTTTTTGCTGTATATTTCATGTCCCCAACGGTTGTAAATCACGACCATATTGTCGGGATAGTTTTCGATACCGATGATAGTAAATACGTCATTGACACCGTCGCCGTTGGGCGATAATCCATTGAAAATAATGAATGTGTCGCATTTGATGTCAATAAATACCGTCGCCGTGTCGAATCCTACTTGGTTCTGAATAACGTAGCGGAAGCTATCTCTGCCACAGAAATTTTCATTCGGAGTATATTTGAAGCCAGTGGCGGTTTTCATAATTCCGCCGTGCATCGGCATCGTGATGTTGTCAAAACTTACCAAAGTCCCGTTGATAGTGTCGTTGAGTAATATATCTATCATGCCCGACTGCCCAAAAGAAAGACTCAAAGAGTCATTGACGGCTACGGGCGGCATCGAAAGTTGGGACGTATCTTTGATGACTGTGACAATCAAAATAGTCGTGTCGCAAGTCAATCCGTTGCAAATAACCAAGCAAGCGGTGTCGTTGCCCAACGCCGTACCCGTGTAAGTAACGCACCAAGGACTTTGGGTAGAAAGTACAAAATTGACGAGGCTGTCGCCCGCATTGGGACAAATATTGGTAAATGTCAGTATCGGCGGCGAGATTTGGGTCGTGTCCACACAGAACGTTCCCGACTGTGTGATGATGACTGATTTTAGCACCGTATCGCGGACGGGCGGAATGACTTTTACGATAATAATGGTCGTGTCGCAAATGCCTTGCGCATTGCAGATTACGATGCAAGCCGTGTCCGCTCCAGTGCTTTCACCCGTATAAATGAAACAGTTGGACGTTCCGATTTGGTCAAAAATTACATTTGTTCCCGACAAACTCGGACAGATATTAGTAATACTTACGATATTCCCGCCGACGCTCGAAGTGTCCACACAGATAGTGTCCGCAAAACTCAACCGCACGTTCAGACGCAGCGTATCGGTTTGTTGGGCTTTCGGCAGCACATGGACGTAAATCGTCGTCGTATCGCAAACGCCGTCCGTCCCGCAAGCGACGAGGCAGAGCGTGTCCGTCCCCAATCCAGTCCCTACGATGCTGATACAGTTTCCGTTGATGGTGTAGAGTACGTTGTCGGCACTTGTCGGACAGATATTCGTAATCGTAGCCAACGGCGCAGTAAGTTCGGTAGTATCTAAACAAATGATAATCGTGCTTCCCTGCAAAATAGTAGTATCAATGATGCTCGAAACTGGTTTTACTCCGCACGTCACCGTGAATATGAACGTATCTCTGCACCCTGTGACAGAGTTGGCGACGACAAAAACGTGATAACCTGTGTCAAGATGCACCACCGTTTTCATAGAGTCTAATGGGCAGCGACCGAAGCCGCCCGTGTATGCCAGTCCGTTGTCGTCTAAATAATAATAGCCAATATTGTCACCAAAAAATGGAAAATTGATGCAAATATCCGCCGTAGTGTCGCATCTTGGCGCAAAAAGTGTCGTCGGTCCGCTATATACAATCGGGCAAGCGGTGCAGGTGACGATGGCGCAAAGCGTGTCCTTACAGCCAGTGGCTATTTGTGTCACGATGACTTTGTGCGTCCCTGTGTCCAACATCATCGCAATTCCCATCGGGACAAGGTTGAGGTTGGGTTGTTGGGTGGATTCTCCGTTGGTGCCGATTTGTTTTACTAACAAGTCGCCATAGACTTCGCTGGAGTTGCCGCCTCTGAAGGTCATCGTGATGGTGTCAATCGTCCAGTTCCCAGTAGAGTCCCAGACTCGCATAGAATCCAACAAGCCGAACACGTCTTCGAACTGTCCGTTGAATGTTTGTCCGCTTACCGTCCACGCTTGGAGGTTGTAAGGTCCTTGTTTTCCGCCGCCCGGCATCGTGAAGTAGAGATATGAAAATGTAGTATCAAAATCGCACCCAGCGAACCCGCCTGTGTAGGGCAGTCCGTTGTCGGTAATTTGATATTTTGCAAAATCCTCCAACATAATCGGCAAGCAATACCGCGCGGACGAATCGCAGCTCGGCGCCAATAGCGTAATCGTATCTTGACCAAAAATAGTCGGACATACGATAGCAGGCGTTATTTTTACGATAATAATGGTCGTGTCGCACACGTTATTCGCTCCGCAAATAACGACGCACATCGTGTCGGAAGTGGTCGTAATGCCTGCGTTGAGTGTATAGGTTACGCAAGTGTCCAAACCGTTGGTCGTCAAAATGCCGTCATTCGGTAAGCCGCACAAGCTGACGACGGCAAGGCTGCTGTCGCAAATCTGATTCACAGGGATACAAATGGTGAGCGGCGTAGTTTGGTCGCTCGTGATTCGGATAGTGTCAATTTTTGGCGTGCAAGTGTTCGGAGTAGGGCAGTCATTTCCGACTACGATTCCGTTGGCAACGGCGGTACAGCCTTTCGCATCGCTTACGGTCAGCGCGTAGATTCCTTTTTCTAATTGAGTGCGGTCTTGCGGATTGTTGGTTCCTGCGAGGTCTGCCCAGTCGTATTGATAGCCAGCTACGCCGCCAGACACCGTGACTGAAATAGCCCCAAGAGTGGTGCAAGTTTGGGCTGCGACAGCGATATTGACTGCCAAGGGTTGCGCTGCGATAATCTCGAAGCACGCCGTTCCTGCCACACAACCGTCGCCGTTTTTGACGATGACGCAGTAAATTCCGGGAGCCAGATTACCATTGCTCACGGCTTGATTTTGAGCATTGACCAACATTATTTCGTCGGGTTCTACAAAACCTGTCGTTTTTTCGAGTGTAAAAAATACTCTGCCATTGGAAAGTCCCGCACACGACGGCGTGCGAATGGAGTCAATCTTTACGACTGCTCCCGCTGCTACAGAGTCCGCAAGAGCGAAGGTTGTTATCGTCTTGCAGCCTGTCGCCGTTTCGGTAACTGTTACCGAGTAAGTTCCTGCGGAAAGATTACTTTTAGTGTCCGAATTGCCCCAACTGAATGTATAATTGTTGCCAGATGCGCCCGCGATTTGTAGGCGCACTTGTCCATTTGACTGCTTGCAGTCGGGCTTTCTTTCTACTATCGGCGTGACGACCAAATTTCCATTTTCCGACGGAATTTCTATCGTCAAATAATTTTTACAAGTATCATTCGGCGCGCTGACGGTTACTTGATAGATGCCTGCTCGGAGGTTGTTGCGCGTGCTTCCTGTCTGGTTATCGCTCCATTCGTAAGTAAAGTTGGGCGGGAAAAGCACTGCTTTTCCGTTTGCTGCCGTACAGGTTGCTGCTTTGATGCTATCAATTCGCAGGTCGAGTCCGTCCGCATTTCCGACGGTATATATTCTTTCTGAAATACAATTTGGATTAGACGCTTGCGCAATAGTCACTTTATAAACACCCGCAGCCAAGCCTGTGGCATTAGAGCCAGAACTCACGTTGGGCGACCAGTTGAAAATATAGTTAGCGGTCGGACTGTTGAGATTCAAAGAAATAGAGCCGTCCGATTTTCCGCAATGCGAAGCCACTATAACCGAATTGACTTGTGGCGGAGTACAAATTACTACGGCTTGGGTAGTCGTGATGAGGAGTATCGTTGTGTCACAAACACCGTTTGCGGAGCAAATGACGACACACATTTCGTCTGTCCCTACAAAGTTCGAGTTCGGCTGATAGCTCACGCAGCTATCGGGCGACTGTACGGACAAAACGCCATTGGCAGCTTGTCCGCAAATACCGACGCTCGCGACAGCACTGCCGCACAAATCGGTAGTCGGGACGCAAATCGTGGTAGGTGTATTGAACGCCGTCGTCTTGCGAATGGTGTCAATTTTTGGCGTACAAATATTCGGCGTACAATTATCTAAAATGATTATATTTTGGGCTACTCCTGTGCAGCCTTTCGCGTCGGTGACAGTAAGCGAGTAGGTTCCTGCTTGAAGATTGAGGCGATAGTCAGGTTCTGGATTGGCGTTGAGGTCTGCCCAATCGTAGGAATACGCGCCAGAGCCGCCCGTAGTGCTGACGATAATTGCGCCCAAGACTGCGCAAGTTTTGTTCAGCGTATTGATGTTGATGACCAATGGCTTCGGTGCGGGCATCGTAAAACATTCGATGGCGGCGATGCAGCCGACCGCATTTTTGACCACCACGCAATAGTCACCAGCAGGAAGCGAACCATTTTGAAAAACAGTTCCTGCCGCATTTTGAATCATCACCGTCGGCGGACCCAAGAAGTTGAGTTCGGTAGTCAAGCCAATCAGTACATTACCGTCGTTTCCGCCCAAACAGTTCGGCGGAGTGACCAACGCTACCGTGAGGGTTGCACCGTTTTCTACCACTTCGGGCAAGCCGAACAACGCCACTGTTTTGCAGCCACTCGTGACATCAGAAACTGTGACAGAATAAACGCCACCTGCGAGGCTGTCGCGCGTAGCGTTGGGTCCCCAACTGAACGCATAGTTGCCGCTTCCGCCCGCTACTTGGAGCGTGACGGAGCCGTTGAAGAAGCTACAAAATGGCTTTTTATTAACGACTGGCGTGACGACCAGCGTATTTTTTTGTTCGATAACCACAGTCAAAATATTGCTACAATCCAAAGGAATAGAAGGGTTAGAAACCGTCACTTGATAAGTTCCAGCTTTCAGGTCGCTGCGAATATTGCCCGAGCCGTTGTCGCTCCAAGCGTAGTTATAGTTGGCAGGCGACAAGGTTGCGGAGCCGTCGGCGGCGGCACAGTTGGCGGCGACAGTGCTTTGTACGGCAGCCTGCGGACCGTTTGTATTTTCGACCACATACGTCGCTTCGGACTTGCAGCTTGCTTGTCCGACCACGCTAATCGTCACTCTATAAACGCCCGAGGCAAGATTGCTGGCTGTCTGCGTGCTGCTTACGTTGGGCGACCATTGGTACAGAAGTGCTTGCGTGCTGTTTATTTGTAGGGAAATATTGCCGTCTGATTTTCCGCAGTGCGCGTTCAGAATGGTAGCTTGCGACACTACCGGCGGGACGCAAACATTGGGGTCACAAGTATTTTTTACCAAAATATTATCCAACGTGGCGGTGCAGCCTGCTCCGTCTGTGATGCTAACTTGATACGTTCCTACTGGAATATCTGCGCGGTTTTGTGGGTTGTTGTTGCCCGCTAAATCCGACCAATCAAATCTGTATAGACCATTTCCACTGGCTATCAACACCTGAATCGCGCCGTCCGTAAAGCAGTCTTTATTTTTTACCAAAGAAGAAATCAACAACGGCGTAGGCGCAGTAACCGTAAAACAGGTAGAGGAAATCAAACAGCCATTGGCATCTTTTAGATTGATACAATAATTGCCGGGCGTGAGTTGTCCGTTGGTTGCTACCATCGGCTCGAATTCTGACGAAACTATTTGGGGCAAAAGAGGAAGAGCGACAGTGCCGATTGGAATAATTGTAAATTCTACTTTGCCATCGTTGCCGGCGCAAGTCGTCTTGACGGGAGCTAAAATATTGATGATAGCACCGCCCGCCACATCGTCGGTAAGTCCGAAAGTATATACTTTTTTGCAGCCAGAAGTAATGTCCGTGACGGTCACGGTATAACTTCCTGCGGCGAGATTGTTGCGTATTGGGCTGCTGCCCCAGCTGTACGAATAGTTGCCGCTGCCGCCTGTGGTGTTGAGCGTGACAGAGCCGTTGTCTTGTCCGCAAGTAGGTTTTTTGGTGACTGTGTGGGCGACCAATAAATTGCTGCCGCCGCCGATTACTACCCCAACTACGCCGATACAGGTTGGGCGCATGGCATCGACCACAGTGACTGCGTAAGTCCCTGCTTTGAGGTCATTTCTGCTGCTTCCTGTGCCGCCGTCGCTCCATTGGTAAGTAAAAATGTTGGGTGAGATATTCGCCGAGCCGTCCGCGTTGTCGCAGGTAGCGGGCGTGGTAGCACCTACGATTGCTACGGGTCCGTTTTGATTTTTGACGATGTAAGTGGCTGTAGTTTTGCAGTCTGGACTACCGATGCGGCTTACGGTGACAGTGTATCCGCCTGCGGGCAAGCCAGTAGCCAGAAATGAATTGCTCACATTGGGCGACCAAGTAAAATTATATTGCGACAAATTTCCGCCTAAAATATTGATTTGTATTGCGCCCACTCCGCCGCAAGTGGCGTGCAAAATGGCTACTTCAGAGATAACAGGCGGCGTGCAGCCAGTCGGGCTACAGCCCTGAAAGACTCTTATCTTCTGGACTTTGCTGCTCGAATTTCCGCAGCCGTCGGTCGCCGTCCAAGTCCGTGAGATGGTGTAGCCGCAGCTATCGGGTTGTTGTGTTTCGTTGAGTGTGACGACAGGTTCTGTGAGCGTGTTGCAGTCGTCGGAGGCGTTTAGGAGGATAGCATCGGGTATCGCTTCGCCATTATCGGCGTTGATAGTCAGGTTGTTAGGTACGTTTTCTAAAGTCGGAGCTTGCGTGTCTGTGACTGTGATTCTTTGAGTTTTGGTAGAAAAATTTCCGCAGTCGTCGGTGGCTTTCCAAGTGCGGACGATGTCGTACACAATCGGGCATACGCCGCCAGTACGAGTTTCAGAAAAAGTAATATCGGGGCTTGCATCGCAGCCATCAACGGCGGTAAGATTGGCGGTAGTAGGAACGTTGGCACAAGAAACAGTAATGTTATCAGGCATACTGCTCAACACGGGCGCGGTGCGGTCTATCACCAAAACCACGATGTCGAAACGGCTCACATTGCCGCAGGCATCTTTGGCAAACCAACTGCAATCCAGTTTCAAAATATAGCCGTCCACTGCGCAGTTACCGACGGTTTTGATTCTATCTTCAAAAGTCACTGTTGGGTTGGTGTCGCAGTTGTCGGTCGCGTTCATATCGCTTGCTTTGAGGGAAATCGGGTTGTTGCAATCTACGATTAGCGTATCGCCGCTCGAAAAGCCAACGATAGCGGGCAAAACAGGGGTTAGAACGGGAGCTTTTGAGTCGCGGACAGTAATGATTTGCGTCTGCGAAACGGTTTGCAAACAAAGGTCTGTTGCCGACCAAGTCCGTGTGATAACGTAGCTTCCGGGACAGGTGGCTGGCAAAATGACCTGCGAATAAGACACTGCGGGAGCATTGGCGGGGCAGGTCGGGCTGTTGGCAGTCACGACGGGCGGCGCAGGAATCGCCGAAGTGCAATCGAGGGTAATATCTGCTGGAACTCCTTGCAGGATAGGCGGCGGAAGTTGCGCAGCCCAAGCGCGAAACGGCGTAGGAGTGGCGCAAAAAACAGTCGGTACAGAAAAAAACGATGCAAAGAGCAACATTGCTACCAAAATTGCGTTTTTTGTTTTCGGTTGTGTAGGAGTAATTAACATAATTCTATGGTTGTTTTTCAAAAAAAGACTAATTTTGTGTTGCAAAGACGAAAATATTTTTTAAAAAAAACTTGTGTTTGTTCCAAAAAATACTTCTAAAATGCAATGTTTTAATACAAAATGTCGAATATAAATACAAATATACGGTCTTTTGTCGTCATAATCAATGACTTACGCAAAATATTTGCGTCTTATTAAGACTGGAATGTGACATTTTTGTAACACTTTTATTTTTTGATGTGTAAGTGTGTGATAAAAAGAATTTTATACATTACGATATTTTGTTCGTTCTTGTCGGGTGTTGATTCTTTTGAGGACAAAAAACTTGAATTTGAAAAATATAATTAACTTTGCGTTGCACTGCGAAAAAAGGAAAGTAAGTTTTTTGAGTGCCACATACAATCAACCATTTATTTTTAATAATTAAAATCAATTTAACAAGATTATGACAGTAAAAGACAAATACCAATCGGTACTCGATTTAGGTGAAAAACTCAACATCTCCGACGGAGAAGTAACAGAAGAAGGCGGCGTGCTTCGTATGCGTGGCACAGCATCTACGCCCTACGAAAAAGACCAACTTTGGGACAAAATCAAAGCCGTAGGAGGCAGCCAACCTTCCGACATCGTAGCGGACATCCAAGTAGCGGACTCGTCTTGCTACACACGCCACACGGTTCACTCTGGCGAGTCGTTGAGCAAAATTGCGAAGCATTACTACGATGATGCAATGGAATACAAGAAGATTTTTGAAGCCAATCGCGATATTTTGAGCAATGCTGACGAAATCGAAGTAGGTCAAGTTTTGACCATTCCGAACCCGTAATTAGGATACATTAAGAATGTATCTAAAATAAATTACTTATTTTTTCTTCATTCCTAAATGAGTATTTTATCCTTTGAAAGTTAGATGTTTTTGCAAAAAAACATCTAACTTTTTGTATTTTTTTGGACACCTAACACCAATAGATCATGCTGCTACTCGACACGATGCGGCACGAAGTACCTGTTTTTGTAGCTACCATCGCAGCCACCGTCATTGTGGCATACATTTACAACCGGTTCGTCGTCCGACTCATCAGAAATTCCAGTTTGGTCATGCGCAACGACCCGACCAACTACAAGTTTTTGCGCCACGCCACTACGGGCATCATTTACATAGTTGGTTTCAGTATCGCTGTGCAAGAATTTGACCCGCTGCGCACGGTCGCCAAATCGCTGTTGGCAGGTGCGGGAATACTTGCAGTAGCCGTTGGTTTTGCTTCGCAGCACGCGTTGAGCAACGTCATTAGTGGCATCTTTCTCGTTCTTTTCAAACCGTTTCGAGTCAATGACCGCCTTCGCATCAAAGATACTTTGAGCGGTACAGTGGAAGATATTACGCTGCGACACACGGTAATTCGGGACTTTGAAAATCGCCGAATCGTTATCCCCAACGACGTGATGAACAAAGAAATAATCGTCAATGCAGACCTGCAAGACGGTAAAATTTGTAAATGGGTAGAAATTCCAGTTGGGTTCGACTCTAATTTATTTTTAGCCAAAAATCTTATCGCTGACGAAGTGCGGCGACATCCGTTTTACGTTGATGTGCGAACTCTCGAAGAGGTCGCCGAAGGAAAACCCGTCGTGCAAGTTCGTGTTATTCGACTGACCGACCACGCGCTCATCGTGCGCGCTTGGGCTTGGGCAGAAGATGCCGACAACGCTTTCGTGATGGGCTGCGACTTGCTCGAAAGCATCAAAATCCGCTTTGACCGCGAGGGGATTCCGTTCCCTTATCCAGCTCGAAATGTCACCGTCAAAAATGATGCGAGTTTTGTAGGGTAAAAATATGGCTTTTGGTTACAAAAAAAAAATCCATTCAAAAAATATGACAATAGGTTTAGTGACGTGCTTCGACAATGCGGAGCTGATTGAAGGCGACCGTGATTTGATTCCACTGCTGGCAGCTCGCGGGCATCAAGCCGAAGCGGTGATTTGGAACGATGTGGAGGTAGTGTGGACAAAGTTTGACGCACTCATTATTCGCTCTACTTGGGACTATTATTACCACATCGAAGCCTTCAAACGCTGGCTTTCGATGGTGTTGGAACTAAAAATTCGCCTCTGCAACAGTCCCGAAGTTATCTACCACAATCTCAATAAGTTTTACTTGCGGGACTTTCAGGCGCAGGGTTTTCCGATTATTCCGACCGTTTTTGTGCCGCAAACCGAAAGTTTGGACTTGTCTTTTTTAGCCGACAGCCCTTGGGAAAAAGTTATCATTAAGCCTGCGATTTCGGCGGGTGCTTATCTGACCGAATTGTTTGCTGCGCAAGATTGGCAAAAAGTCGAAAACGGTTATAGAGAAATTGCCCAAAAACGCGACTTGTTGGTGCAGCGATTCATACCCGAAGTCCTGACTCGGGGCGAGGTTTCTATGTTGTTTTTTGAAGGTGTGTTTTCTCACGCCATCGTGAAAGTGCCGAAAGCAGGCGATTTTCGGGTGCAGTCCGAGTTTGGCGGACATTACAGCCGCCACGAACCCACCGCCGCCGCAGTAGATTTGGGGTATCGAATGTTGGCATCGCTGGAGCATTTGCCAACCTATGCCCGATTGGACGGCATCGAAACGCCCGACGGTTTTTTGGTCATGGAACTTGAAATGATAGAACCCGACTTGTATCTTGAATTTTCGCCAACCGCTCGGGAGCGATTTTTGAGCGTTTGTTTGGCTAATTTAGGGTAGCTCTCATCGCTGGCTCCAAGTGGTGCAAAATCGAGTCGCCGAGTACTGTGGTTTCAAACCATTTTACGGGCGCGTGGATTTTGTCGCCTGTGAAAGTATCACATTTGAAAAAAATATAATACAAGTTCATTTTGTCGTTTATTTTTGGCAACAGGCGGCGCAGGCGAAGTTGCGCGCCTTCGGGGTCGTCGTACAAAAACTTTGTCCGCCAGCAAAAATACGCTTCGTCGTGCCATTCGATGAGGTCGAGGACGACCGCATCGGACGTATGATTTTCCATAAATTTGCGGGCAAGATAGCCGTGGTGCGACATCCACCAATCGTTTTTTGCGCCGTTGCGCCTCATTTCGGCTTCTTGATACTTGAACGTGTCGTGGGCAAAGGCTACCAAGCGCAGCCGTTGGCGGTCGTCGGCAGAAAGGTAGCTCTTCATTCGGTCAATATTGTCCAACACATCGCGGACGTGGTAGGCAACTTTACCTTCGGGGTGTCCAAAACGCGGTTCGCCCCACTCCAATCCCTCTCGGAATTGTGGCAGTGTGAGCAAGTGACTTTCTGCGGTCGTTTCGGGCGACAGCAGCGATTCGATATGTAAGATTTCAGGCAGCAGGGCGTGTGTTGTTGTTCGTAGAGAATTTTGGTACAGAAAATAAAACGTTTTAGTTTCTGTTTTTGCGCCCCCAAAGGTACGGATTTTTGCGATTATTTTTGCAGTTATTTTGCGCTGCGCAATAAATATAAAAAAAATTCCTCCGCACCGACCGCCAGCGCGGAGGAATTAATGAAACCAGTAATTTAGAAAAGGGTGGCGCGGCTGCTATGCGTCCAAACTTTTCAGGTAATCGTCTTTGACGTGTTGCTTACCCACTAAAACAAGATTTTCGGCGTGTATTAAAAAGCTGCGCCACTCTTTGATGAGAGCCACTATCATTTCCGTATCTACCCATTCCTTGTCAGGGTTTCTCTCATTCCAATTAGCAGTATATATTCCAAGCTTAAAATGAAGGCAGATTTCACCGGGACCAGAATCTACTATTTTGCACCTATCAAAATAGCACTCCATAATAGTACCTTCGTTTGCGTCTAAAACTAATTTTCCAGTTTTATTTTCTATAATTTCGTTCAGTTTATTCAAGACATCGTTAGTCTTGGATAAATTACTCAATGAAGATTTATAATTTTTAAGCAAGTCATTTAAAATCATAAATGACCTTGTAAAATTGAAAAAAATGGTAAATTTTCTATTGTAGTTGCCTTGAAGTGAAGTAGATATTGTTCTAAAATATTTGAAGTGCATTTTTAGTTAAATATTGAAAAGCGTTCTGAATATTGTTGAATTGATTGTTTTTTGATTCCTCCGCACCAATAGCCAGCGCGGAGAAATCAAAAAAAGTGGTAACTTAAAAAGGACAGCTTTGTTGCTATGCGTCCAAACTTTTTAGGTAATCGTCTTTGACGTGTTGCTTATCCACCAAAATAAGATTTTCAGTGTACACCAAAAAGCTGCGCCACTCTTTGATGAGTGCCACTATCATTTCCGTATCTACCCATTCCTTGTCAGGGTTTCGTTTGTTCCAGTTGGGCGGATATATTTCATGCGGCGGGTGAGAGTGGTCTTCGTCCGGACCAGGGTCTATTAAGCGCGATTTGTCTTTGTAAATGACAACATAAGCATCTTCGTCGTCGCCTTGAATGCATAATGGACGAGTAATTTCCCCTGATTTTTGTTGTTCTATTTCGTCCAATAACTTATCTACACGCTCCAATGTTCTCAAACTTACGCCCGCAGAATTGAAAGCATGGCTCAAAATTTCGTCATAAGGATATCTAAAATTGATTTTAAACCATTTACCCAATGATGTGTTCCCATTGTCAAAAGCAAATGATATTGTAAAATTATGCGGTAACATGGCTAATTTTTTTAGTTAAATTGTGGGAAAGCGTTCTGAATATTATTGAATTGATTGTTTTTTTTGAACATCAAACTCAATCAAAAATACGACTTTTTTAGGAAATAAAAAAAAATTCCTCCGCACCGACCGCCAGCGCGGAGGAATTTATGAAACCAGTAATTTAGAAAAGGGTGGC
>JAYWGG010000284.1:0-4268 GCA_043778415.1 Saprospiraceae bacterium | reverse complement strand
ACCAAAGTATTGACGACCACAGGCGCAATCAAGCCGGGCGACAATGTAACCTTTACGATTACAGTAATCAATCAAGGAACACTTGATGCTACGAATGTGCAAGTAACAGATTATATCCCAACGGGCTTGACTTTGACTGACGCAGCATGGAGTACGGCTGCGGGTGTGACCGCAACATTGAGCAGTCCAATAGCGACATTAGCTGCGGGCGCAAGCACAACGAGAACAATAACATTCAAGATAGATAATAATTTTCAAGGAGCGAGCCTCGTGAACCGTGCAGAGATTAGCGCAGCGAGCAACTCATTGAATTTGCCAGACATTGACAGTAAGCCAGACGCTATCGCAGGCAACGACGGAGGTGGAAAAGAAGGCACAGCTACCGACGATTCTGTCAATGGTAACGGTACAGGAACTCCTGGTGACACGAATGCAGCAACCGATGAAGACGACGCTGACCCAGCATTGGCGACTGTTACGCAGAAGTTTGACTTGGCATTAACAAAAAAGCTGAAAGCAGGACAGCCAGCAGTGGTTTCTCCGGGCGATAATGTAACGTTCACGATTACAGTAATCAATCAAGGAACACTTGATGCGACGAATGTACAAGTGACGGATTATATCCCGACCGATATGACTTTGGCAGATGCAGCATGGACAGCCGCAGGCGGGAATGCTACACTTAATGCACCGATAGCGACACTTGCTGCGGGAGCTTCGACCACTCGCGATATTACTTTGAAAGTGAATCCAACTTTTGCAGGATTGAGTATCGTGAACCGTGCGGAGATTAGCGCAGCGAGCAACGCATTGAACCAGCCAGATATTGACTCCAAACCAGATGCTATCGTAGGAAACGATGCAGGTGGAAAAGAAAATACGGCGAGCGACGACGCTACTGGAGGTAACGGCACAGGAACTCCGGGCGACGCAAATGCAGCAACCGATGAGGACGACGCTGACCCAGCTTTGGTGGGAGTGGCGCAGAATGTAAAGGTTTTTGACCTTGCTTTGGACAAAAAATTGGCAGCAGGTCAATCCAGTATTGTTGCTCCGGGCGATAATGTAACTTTTACGATTACAGTTTATAATCAAGGAACAGAGCCGGCTACTCAAATCAACCTCGTGGATTATATCCCAACGGGAATGACTTTGAATGATCCTAACTGGACAGTTGCTGGCGGAAAAGCGACTCTGAATACGCCGATAGCTTCATTAGCTCCGGGCGCAATCATTACACGAAATATTATTTTGAAAATAGATGCTACTTTCGCAGCGACAGCCACAGGTACGCCCGTGAAGAACACCGCAGAGATTAGCGATGCAAAAGACAGCAACGGGGCTACTCAAACCGATGTGGATAGCACGCCAGATAATACAGACGGCAACCAGCCAGGTGAAGTAAATCCACAAGATGATGTCATCACGGGGAATGGAAAAACAGGTGGCGATGAGGACGACCACGATATAGCTATCGTAACGGTAGTATCTCAAAATACAGCGTTTGACCTTGCATTGCGCAAAAAATTGGCTGCTACACAAGGAAGTATCGTCGCTCCGGGCGATAATGTAACCTTTACGATTACAGTATTGAACCAAGGAACTGTGGGAGCTACCATGATTCAAGTAACAGATTATCTGCCAGCAGGAACTACTCTGAACGACGGAGGTTGGACAGCAGTAGGCGGAAAAGCTACTTTGAATACTCCAATCGCTTCTTTGGCGGCTGGCGCAATTACGACCGTAAATATTACGCTAAAAGTAGATGCTACCTTCACAGGAACGTCTATCAATAACAAGGCGGAAATTTCTTCTGCCAAAGATACCAACGGAGCTACTCCAACCGATGTCGATAGTACGCCAGATAACACTGACGGCAACCAGCCAGGTGAAGTAAATCCAATCAACGACGAAGTCAATCAAAATGGTAAAAATGGCGGCGACGAAGACGACCACGATAACGAACCAGTCACAGTGCAACAACCAATTAATTTCGACCTTGCGTTGAAAAAAACATTGGCAGCAGGACAACCGACGACCGTAACTTCGGGCGATAATGTAACTTTTACGATTACAGTTACCAATCAAGGAACTATCGGCGCGACCAGCATCAAGGTGACGGATTATATTCCGACGGACATGACATTGGCAGACCCTAACTGGACAGCAGTTGGCGGAAAAGCAACTTTGAATACACCTATAGCTTCATTGGCTCCAGGTGCTTCGACTACCGTAAATATTATTTTAAAAACAAATGCAAGTTTTGCAGGTACGATAATCAACAAAGCGGAAATTTCTGACGCAAAAGATGCAGCAGGAAATTCCGTAACAGACGTAGATAGTACGCCAGATAACGTAGATGGCAACTCTCCGGGTGAGGTTGCTCCGCGTTTGCAAGACGACGTAATAACAGAAAATGGAAAAACAACTGGCGATGAAGATGACCACGATATAGCTTCGGTCGTTGTGACTCCAAAAGTTACACAAGGTTTTGACTTGGCATTGACCAAGACTATTACGCCGGGCGGAAGCTCGACGGCAGTACAAGGCTCGAATGTGTCATTTACTATTACTATTTTGAATCAGGGAAATGTAGATGCAGCGACCATAAGAGTAGCGGATTATATTCCTGCGGGTTTGATTTTGAACGACCCAGCTTGGACAGCAACAGGTAACATCGCTAATCTGAATACGCCTATCGCAACGCTTGCGGCAGGTACTTCTACTACCCGCACTATTATTTTTAGAGTTGATCCAGCTTTTGCGGGCGGTTCCATCATCAACGTAGCGGAGATAACTTCCGCTACAGACGGTAATGGAAATCCTGTGACAGACGTGGACAGCACACCAGACAACAATCCCGGCAACGACGGTCCTGCTACAGACAACGACGTTAGCGGAAACGCAAAAGACCCCAATGCAACCGATAAAGACGAAGACGATTCAGACTTTGAAACAATTATGGTGCCGGCTCCGGGTTCATTCGACTTGGCGTTGAAAAAAACTTTGGCGACAGGACAAGCAGCGACTTTCTCGCCGGGCGGATTGGTAAAATTTACCATTACTGTACTCAATCAAGGAGTTATTGATGCGACACAAATCCAAGTGACGGATTATATCCCAACTGGATTGACATTGAATGACCCAGCGTGGGTAGTAGTTGGCGGAAAAGCAACTTTGATTGCGCCAATCGCATCTCTCATCGCAGGTGCTTCTACGACGGTGGATATTATTTTCAAAATAGATGCTAATTTTACAGGAACTTCTCTTGTGAATAAAGCAGAAATCAGTGCAGCAAAAGATGCCGCAGGCAACACGCCAACCGATGTGGACAGTACACCAGACAACACAGACGGCAACACACCTGGAGAAGCCGCTAATCTGGTAGATGACAAAATAGACGGAAACGGAAAAGCTGGCGGCGACGAAGACGACCACGATATTGCGTCCGTAACCATTACTCCGAATAGATTTGACCTCGCGTTGATTAAAAAATTAGCAGCAGGTCAGCCAACACCAGTATTGCCGGGGGCAAACGTGAAGTTTACAATCAGCATCATCAATCAAGGAAACGTGGGTGCTACGCAAATCCAAGTCTCGGACTATATCCCGACAGGATTTACATTGGCAGACCCGAACTGGACGGTTACAGCAGGAATCGCAACTCTAAACACTCCAATCGCAACGCTCGCGGCTGGTGCAACCACGACGATAGATATTACGCTGAAATTAGATGCCAACTTCACAGGTTCATCTATCACAAATACAGCTGAAATTAGCTCAACCAAAGACGCAAACGGCAACACACCGACCGACGTAGATAGCACGCCAGACAACAACCCGAACAACGACGGCATTCCGAAAAATGACGTAGTCAATGAAGACGGTAAAAATGGCGGCGACGAAGACGACTCGGATATAGAAACGATAGCAGTGAACAACAGCGTCTTTGACCTCGCATTGACCAAAAAATTGGCGGCAGGTCAAGCAACAACCGTCCGACCGGGCGACTTGGTGAAGTTCACGATTACCGTAATCAATCAGGGAACGATAGACGGTACCAATATACAATTAGTAGATTATATTCCAACGGGCTTGACACTCAACGACCCTAACTGGTCAGGAAACACAAGCACCGTAAATCTGAATACACCAATAGCAACATTGGTAGCAGGACAAACTACCACTCGCGACATCACTTTCAGAGTAGATGCCAGCTTTAGAGGCACTGTTCTCGTCAATCGCGCAGAAATAAGTGCAGCCAGCAA
>JAYWGG010000283.1:0-14520 GCA_043778415.1 Saprospiraceae bacterium | reverse complement strand
AATTCCGCCGTATTTATTTTTCTATTTTCTGAATATTGCGCAGCAAACTCGACTGGAGAAATCCAAGTTCCCAAAAAGTCTGCATTGAAACTCACGATACACATGGCTTTGTCAAACCGATAGTTTGGCACTACCCTATCGCCAAAACATTTTTGGTTGGCATCTAACAACGCAGACGCTGAAACCGCATCGTAGCTGATTACTTTCGTATTCGGATATTTTGCTTTGAACTCTTCAAATACTTTTTTCGCTGTCGGACTCAACACCGAACCCGTTACGATTCGGACGCTCGAACCTGCGTTGAGCTTGGATTTGACTTCTTTATCGAGGACTTCCCAAGTCAAAATTTCTAATTTTCCGTCCTTCACGCGACCTGCCGACTGAAAGCGGCTGGTATCGTACAGACTCAACACAAAGGCTTGTGTCCGCGCGCTGGTGCCGCCTTTGGTAACTCCCGAAAGAGAATTTCCTTCGATTTTGATTGGGCGACCTTCACGAGTTTTGACCAAAATAGCTGCATAATCACCGCCATTCACATAGCTGGACGCGTAGTAATTGGCGATGCCAGGCACGATAGCATCGGGTTTTGTGACATAGGGAATTGCTCTTTTTACTGGAATCTCACAACTCGCAGCGATGGTCGCAGCACCCAGACCAAAGCCCAAATATTTCAAAAAGTCACGGCGATTGGTTTCGATATTGGCAGCACTGTCACTTGCCAGTACGTTTCCTATTGGCTGATGGATAAATTCTTGACGAGCGATTTCTAAAAAAGATGCATCTTGCGTCATCTCTTCCGCGCCTACCCAAACGTCTTTATGTTGATTTTTCATAATTATTTAAAAAAAAAAAATTCAGAATTCAAATGTGCAGTTGGAATTGATTAATAGTGACATTTCTGACATTCCAAGCCGCCGATTTCTTCGACCGTAACTTTGGAGCGCGTGCCTTCCTTCAATTCCTTGTGGTATGCTTCGTAATTTTTGTAATAGTCGTTGTCTTGGAATTTTACTTCCGTTTCGCGGTGGCAGTTGATACACCAGCCCATCGAGAGCGGTGAATACTGCTTCACGACTTCCATAGTTTGGACTTCGCCGTGACACTTTTGGCAAGATACTTGACCTACTGCGACGTGCTGTGCGTGGTTGAAATAAGCGTGGTCAGGTAAGTTGTGGATTCGTACCCACTCGATTGCGCCCTGAATTTTTGGCTTCGTAGGATTGGTCAAAGACGTTTTTATCCCGTTCCATTGGTTTTGAGCGGTCATTTCGGCACCTTTGTCTGGAGCAGCTAATTTTTTATCTGCCACATAATTATCGGTAATCCATTTTTTGAAAACAGTTTCTATTTCCGCTTCGGATTTATTGTCGTAATCTTCGATGTACTTGTTCGTGGTTGGGTCCCAGCCGATGGACGCATAGATTTTTGTAAGTTCTTCCGTTCCATACTTAGAGCCTTTCTTGATTGCTGCATGGCAATTCATACAAGTATTGGCAGCAGGAATGACCGATTGCTTACTTCGGCGTGCGCCGTCGTGACAGTATTGGCACTCGATTTTGTGCAAACCAGAGTGCGTGGCGTGTGAAAATTTAATCGGTTGGTCTGGCTGATAGCCCTGTGAACGACCCAACGAAACAGCGTTATTGACCGTAGTATAACCACCCAACACCACCAATGCAAAAACAACAAACGAAATGACCCCTTTACTGGTCATTATGTTCGCGAAAGACTTGCGCTCCGGAGTGCGACCTTCTTTTTCTTCCGCTATGTAATTCAAGTTATTGACTACTTGCATCAAAGCGAAAGCCAAAAGTGCCAAAACGCTCAACAAACCGACTGTCCACCAAGGAAAATCGGCATCGTCTGTTTTGGTAGTTTTCGCACCGCCCGCCGCCGCAGCAGCACCTGCTGGCGCGCCGTAAGTGCCGCTATAGACACCTTCAATATACATCAATAAAGAGGCAATTTCGTCGTCTTTCAAGTTCGGGTAGGCAGACATTGCGGTTGGTTTCCACTTCGCCCAAAGCTCAATGGCGCGCGGATGCCCCGACGCAATCATAGCTTGAGAGTTACGAATCCACGAGTACAAAGCCTTGTCATCCGCCCAACGCCCCTGCGCTCCGCCGAGCGCGGGTCCCGTGAGGTTATCTTTCATATTTTTATTGTGGCATTGCGCACAATTTCCCTTAAAGATGGTTTCACCGACCTTAATATCTCCTGCGGCAAAGATATTTGATGCAAAAAGCAATGGTAAAATGAAGGTGAAAAGTCTGATAATCAGCGACTTAAAATTCATCACTTGGACTTTATTTTAGTAAGTAAATACGGTATTGACAACAATTAGTCATTTGTCAGTTATTTGTCAGTGCAAAAGTACGATTACATCTGTTTGTTACAAAGAGGTTTTTGCTATGTTTAATTATTTAGATTATTTCTAAATAAAATTTATCGTTTTGAGCAACTGTTTCAGAAGCGTTCCTTGCTCATTTTCAGTCAAAATATGTGCCGAAAATTTTATTTTGTGGACATTTAAGAGCAATCATAGTCAAAACTCAAAATATGCAGCCGTTTTGAGCAGCCAGTCGGTCGTGGCAAACTGCATTTGTTTCAACTCCTCTACATTTTTGAAAGCTCCGTGATTGGCGCGAAAGGCAGCTATTGCACCTGCTTTTTTATTGCCAATGTAAGGATGTTTAGAAAGTTCCGCTTCCGAAGCTGTATTTATATTGAGTTTTTTCAAAATTACCGACTCTTTCAACTGACTTTTGATGCGACTGTAAATACTATCGGGCATATTGATTGGCTCTTCTTTGAGTTGATTGAGGTTTGTAAAACCGCCGAGCTTTTCGCGTTGATTGATGATTTTATACACCAAATTTTTGTCTATATTCAGATTGAACCAAGCCGATTTTTCGGATTTATTGACATCAATTCCGCTCAAAACTACGGCTTTTGCTGGCTCCGAAGCTGGTGCAGGCAACATAACGGCTTGTTTCCCGTCGGCTACGAGTGCGGCGTTGGGAGCAGGGCGCGGCGGTATCTGAATAAACGGTTCAAGCACTGCATAATCTTCGGGACTGATGCCAAAAACTTTTGAAAAATCTTCTTTTTTCCAAAATTTAGCTCCTTTCGACCTGAAGCTAACAATAACATCGCTCACTTTGTTCGTGAATCCTATGCGCAAAAAATCTTCTTTCGTTGCTGTGTTGGGGTCAAAATTGAAGGGGCGAAGCGGTGGACGAACTTCTGTATTTTTATTATTTTTGTCAAAATAATCATCTTTGTGACCGCCTATATCAATATAATTTTCAAGACGCTGATAATCGCTTTCTTTGATGCCATAGATTTTTTTTAGGCTTTCTTTGTTGTAGAATTTTCCGCCTTTATTTCTAAAATTTTCGATAATGTTGGCTACTTTTTCAGAAAGTCCGAGCCGAATAAAATCTTCTTTGCTCGCCGTGTTGGGGTCAAAAGAGAAAAGTTGCGACGGACTATTTTTGCTATTTTCAGTGTCATCACTGGAATAGTCTTTTGGATTGTTGACAAATGATTTGCTCACACTCAACGCAGCGATTTCAGATTTTTGAGCTGAAAAGTCCATACTTGCTGGACTTTGAATAAAACCAAGCAAAGCCGGAAGTGCCAAAACAAGCACCATGAAACCCGTCAGGACAAGCGCGCCACGTCGCTCGTTGCGAGAGTAATAAAAATATTCTTTCAAAAAATTAAACATAATTTGTTATTTTACTTCGATTGTTAAAGCTCCTTTTTCTGCCAAATCGTAGGTAGAAATTCCTATTTTTTCACATTCTAATTTCCATTTTTTGACCTTATAAAAAGCGTTAGACGCGTCAAAAACGATGCACTTTGGCTCAAAATCTTGTTGTAGTTGCGCTGCGCCCTGAAAAGAATTGTTAGAAATCAGCACATAATCCGTAGGAAATTTCTGGTTATTTTCTAATTTAATCGGTATATTGTGACATATAATTTTTTTGTCACAAAAAACTAAAATATTTTTAGAATATAATAATTTACTGTTCTCTATTAACGAGTCTGAAAAACTATGTTCTATCACTTTATTTTCAGAAATACCGTTGCCCCAACGACAATTTTGTGCCGCAAAGTTCTTGGACTTTTCGGATAAGTTTATACCTTTCCACGAGTCGCATTTTTTATCCGTAATACAGTCAATCAGTGTATTTTTACTCACATTATAAATAATTACTTTACTCGTATTTTGGTTCTGGACTGTCCGAAAAGCCATAAAAACACACACTGGAACAAGACTCCCAAGCCCTACCAATATCCACTGAAAACGTTTGGTATTTATGGCGGCGGCAGATGCGATAAGCGTCACGAAAAGTAGTGTGACAGCGTAAATATTTATAAATAAGCCTGTCACAAGACTCGCAGGTAATTTTTGAATTAAAAACAACAACGCATTGGTGAGCCAAATGCTCCAATACAACGCGTAGCCGACTATTTCTCCCAAAAAAGGTACAAAATCCAACACGAAAAGCGCAATACCCGTCCACAATATTAATACCGCACCCGGAACTACGATGAAGCCCGACAGCCAAAAATAGGTCGGAAATTGATGGAAAAAATAAACGCTGATAGGCAAAGTAGTCAGTTGGGCAGCAATACCAGTAGCAGTCAAACTCCAAAGATGATCGCCTAACTTATTGTCTATCAACCAAATACGATATATTTTGGGTTGAAAATAAACGATGCCGAGCAGTGCCATATAAGACAGTTGGAAGCCGACATCTACGAGCAAAAACGGATTGTAGCAAAGCAAACAGAAGGCTGAAATAGCCAAAATATTGTAAATATTCACTTCGCGCTTGAGCGAGCGACCGACGATTAAAAACGTGAACATAACAGCGGCACGCAACACGGCGGCGGACGCACCCGTGAGTATCGAAAATGCCCAAACAAAAATTACTAAAATAGTAGGTTTTGTGACGCGCCACCAGCGACGACGAGTAGTTATTTTATTCAAAAAAAAGTCCAACATCATCGCTACTACTCCGACGTGCAAGCCCGATACGGATAGGACGTGCATAGAGCCTGTGTTGATGTAAGCGGTCAAAACTTCCTGTGGGATTTCGTCCTTATAACCCAAAATAAGTGCTGAACCTACCGACTTTTCGTTGTCTGATTTCAGATGCTTGGCGAGTATTTTTATTAGTTTCTGTCGGAACTGGTAGGCGGCGGCGATAATCCAATTACCTCTGTCTGCTGCCAATTTTGTCCACTGACTATTTTTTATAAAACACTGATAATGAATGTTTTGGAAATAAAGATACGTCTTGTAATCAAACGCATCGGGATTTTTAGGTGGCTCTACCGATTGTATTCGTGCGTTCAAAGCGAGAATATCTCCGTAAGAAACTTGCTTACTCAATTCGCTTGTTTCTACATAGCAGATTATTTTTCCAGATGCAGGGACGAGGCTGTCCGATTCGTCTTGGACTTGAAGAAGCGACAATTCGAGGCGCAGTTTTTCGCGTTGGATTGGTTCTGATGATACGACTCCGATGACTGATTGTGACGTACTTTCGGACGTACTTTTTGGAATAAAAAAATTTTTTTCGTGTGTTTTGTTACAAAAGTAACCTAAACCGTAGCCGCTCAACACCAACGCAAGCGAGAGCGCGACTCCAAACCACCAACGTTGGGCGAAGGCTTGATTTTGAGAAATTTTTCTGCTGTGCAGATACGCCAACAAAAGACCCAATCCAGCTACGGCGGCGGCGACTGCCACACTCGAAACGGGATTTTTGCCCAACCAAATAGACAAAAAAATACCTGCCATAAGTGGCAACAGGAGTCTAAAAAATGGAACTTCCCGCCAGTTGAGCATTTTGTTTTGGTTAATTGAATGGTTGAAAAAAGATTACATTACAAAAATATTCTTTTAAGTCTAACTTTTCACAAAATGCGGACTATTTTTAATATTTTTATCATAAAGTTGTTCAAACTTTCATTTTTTAGCTAAATTTACTCTGATTAGATGCAAAATATTCGCAATCTGTTAAATTTATAAAATAATTTTCCAACAAAAAAAGCTACTCCGAGTGCGGAGTAGCTTTTTTTATTTACAAAATATACTTTTTTTATTTGACCACTTTCAGCGCAGCACTTAATTTTCCGTCGGCTTCGATGCGGACGAAATAAACACCCGACGGCAACGCCGAAGTATTGAGAACTGCCGTACCAACTGCATTACCAAGCGTCTGGCGGCTCAATTCTTGCCCCAACACGTTGTAAAGTCGGAGCACAAGATTGGACGCATTTTTTTCTTTCAACTCGTAACTTATCGTCAAATTTTTGTCAAAAGGATTGGGTTGCGCAGCAAACGCAAGCTCGGACGCGCCCAACTCTTGATTGCTGCTGCTGCCCTCCGTTACCAAAAAGTCATCGAGTGCAGCTTCTACGATATGTCCGGGCGCGTTGTCGGCTGCCGTAAAAATCAATCTCATAGAACTGGTCGGAATCATAAAATCTTTTACTTTTATCTTCGATTCTGGTCGCCACGCGCCAGCCGATTGGCTTATTTTTTCTAAAACAACCGTGTTGCTACCGTCCGTGAGGCTGACCGTAAGTGTGTCATTGAGCGCGCCGCCCTGTCCGCCACTGTTAAAAAACCACGTCGTGTAGCGCAATTCGGGTTTGGCGTAGGCACTCAAATCCATCGCAGGAGAGGTCAATGTGACGGTGCCGTTGTCCACGTCGTCGTCGCCTGCTGCTCCGCCGCCATTACCTGTTACGAAACATTGGTCGCCCAAGTCATTTGGTAAGTCTGCTCCAGTGTTGGCGGTTTGCTGCTGATAAGTCGTGCCGACGGGTGCGCCGCGCGTCCAAAAACCGGAGGTTGCGGTGTGTGTTTCCGTCCAACCCAAGTCAAAAATAAAGTCATCTTGATATCCTTTGTCGAGCGTAATCGTTACGGTCGAGTTGGAAGCGATAGTTTGGTTGGTCTGCACTTTGTGCAAAAATCCCCACGCTCCAGCATAGACCGTGTAAGTGCCGGGCGCAAAACCGTCTTGCGTAAAAGTTCCGTTGGCGTTGGTGGTTATTTCAAATACATCTGTTGCATTTTTCAAAATAACTTTGGCGTTGGGAACTGCTGCGCCGCCGACCGTGCGGACGGTATTGACAGAAAGCGAACCCAACGACTCGAGCGCAACGTCGAGTACCGTTACTTGTCCATTCACGAGCGTGGCAGGAACGATTTTGGAGGCAAAACCTGACTTTGAAACCAGTACGTCAAAAACGCCCGCCGTCGCTTGACCTGTTTTGTAATCGCCATTGGCAACAGAATTGATAGAAATATTAGAGGCTACGATTTTGATGGTTGCACCGTTGAGAGCTTGCCCGTTGGCGGCGTCGGTGATTTTTCCCTCCAAATAGCAAGCGCGGACGTAAGTAGGCGTGAGGACGTAAAGCGCAGCAGTATCGGGCGTACCGCCGTTGTAGCTGTCCGAAATATTGGAAACGACCAAAGTGCCAGACGGCAAAAACGGATAAACGCCCCAAGCTCCCTCGAAGCCGTCGCCGCTGCCGAAGCCTGCAAAATTATAAGTATCATAAATCCCAACTTGCACGAGATTTTGAGGGCGGTGCGCATCTACGATATTTACGCCGTCTTTGTACCAAGAAGTAATCGCAAAGTCGTTGCGAATATGCGTGTTGTGGACGATAGAGTTGGAGCCGGGCGTGGCTTGTAGTCTGCTCAACTCTTTGATATTCGTGATGTCCGAAATATCATACGCCGTGAGATAGGAGTTGGTTTTTTCGTCGGTGGTGAGAAGTGTTTTGTGGTCAGTGGTGAGCCAAGTGTTGTGCGTAAAATTTTGGGGTGTATTTTGCGTAGCCAACACGATTGGATTGCTTTTATTTCTAAAATCAATGACCGAAAAATAGCCACCATATATATGACTGCCGTAAAGTGTATCATTTATCACAAAGCCGTCGTGGATATAATCTGTGTTGTATTGCCCTGCGTAAGTAGGATTGTAAGGGTCGGCATTGAGGTCAAGCACTACCGCGCCGCCGTTCGCCAAGCCCGTCGCTCCGTAAAGATAGACGAAACCTTTGAGCGTATCGATGTGGAGTGCGTGGATTTTGCCGAGTTGCCCTGCGATGCTACCATCGCCTGTATAGTTGTGGTGTAGCAAATTGGCACTTGGGAGGTTACTCATATCAATTATTTGCAAACCGCCGCCACCTTCGGTGGTGACATAAGCAAAATGCTTATAGGTTTTGATTTCTTTCCAAAGATTATTCACTCCCGGAATAGAAACGATTTGCGCAAGCGTATCAGGATTAGTGACATCTACGAAAATCGTGCCTTTAGAGCCGCCGCAAATAGCGTACTCTCGCCCATTGCTCGCCCAGCCACAAATATTCGCAAGCGTCTGTCCCGGAAAAGTCATTTTCGAGCGAACCGTGATATTTTGATTGGTAATATTTTGTGAAAAAACAGAAAAGCTGTTGAGGAAAAGAAAAACAGCAACTAAACTTTTGATAAAAATCTTTGACATGGTGTTTATTTGATTAGGAAAATAAAAACTAAAAAATGGGTGCTTTGTTTGAACACGCCCTCAAAACGCAAAGTTAGGAAAACGAAACTATTTATTTAAGAGAATATTGTTTTGGAATGAAGAAAAAATAAGACGCTCCAATTTTAGGAACGCGTCTAAAATAAACTACTTATTTTTTCTTCATTCTTTGGACGTATTCCTTCACTGCCAATAAAAAAAGTGCGACCCGTCACTAATGAACGAGCCGCACTTTTTATTGTGCTTTCACTGAATTTTGAGCTTACTCAACTACCAATTTTTGGGTAGTGAATTTGCCTTCGCGGTTGCGGATATTCAGAAAATAAATTCCTGAATTTAAGCCTTCGCGAGCGATGCGAACTTCACCTTCCGTAACTTCCAAGAAAGTACGGACAGTTTGTCCCAACACGTTAGACATTGTGACTGTGTAAGATGCGTTGCCTCCGATTGCGACCAACGTGTAGTTGCTCATCGGGTTCGGGCTGACGCTCACACTTACATTCAAAGCCGTTTCGTCATTGCTCAACGGAGAAAGATTGCAAGTGTCGTACTTGTACATCGGTACGAAGTAAGTTGCAGAGTTCGGAACAGTAATCGTGCGATTGCCGTTAGCACCGCAAGCGGCAGTAACACCTTGCTCGCTCAACTGTGCGCCACCCGGATCTTGCCACATACCTACACCATTCGTGCCGTTCAAGAACTTGAACTCATACGAACCCGCAGGCAAAGTGACCACTTTGGAGTACACAGTGGTAGTACCTTGTCTGGTAAGTTGTACCACACCCGGTGTCCAATCCGCAGCACCGCCAGCAGCAACTTGGAAGTTACCCGCAGCGAAAACGCCACCAGCAGCAACCGTCACGCCGACCATGTCCACGCGCAACGTCACAGTGACCGCTTGAAGTGAAGCGGTTAGCACTAAAAACAAAGACAAAAAGTAAAATTTTTTCATTTTCAATAAAAATTTAAACTGTTAATAAATAAAATATAATTACGGCGTAAATATATGAAAGTATAATTTAGCGAACAAATTATTTTAAAAAAAAGTTTTCTTTTGTTTAAAAATAATTAAAATTCCAAAAAAACACCTGTTCTATTTGTATGATTTTAGAATATTTTTTATCCAAAATAGCATTTAATTGTCCAATAATCAAGTAACTTCGCAACCGTTATTTTATATAAATTATTGACTTTGAAAATACTACACACTGCCGACTGGCATATCGGACAAGTTTTTTACGACTTTGACCGCTCTTTTGAGCATCAAAAATTTCTAAACTGGTTGTTAGGAACTCTAAAAACTGAAGAAATTGATGTCTTATTAATGGCGGGCGATGTGTTCGACGTTTCTAATCCGTCGGCGACTTCGGTTCGTTTGTTTTACCAGTTTTTGATGGAGGCTGTCCGTGTGCGCCCGACGCTTCAAATCGTGATTATTGCGGGCAACCACGACTCTCCCACTCGATTGGAAGCTCCCATTCCGCTCCTCGAAAACACCAATATCCACATAGTGGGAAAAATAAATAAAACTGAAGCCAAAGAGATTGATTATCAGTCACTTATCATTCCTTTGAAGTCCGCTTCGGGCGAGGTCGCAGCTTGGTGTATCGCCATTCCTTACCTTCATTTGGGGGAATATCCGAGCATTTCAGATGCCGAAAATCCTTATTCGGCGGGCGTTGCGGCACTTTACCAAGCGGCATATCAGCGCGCTTTGGCGAAAAAAGAAGAAGGGCAAACGATTCTGGCAATGGGACATTTGCATACTTTGAAAGCAGAGCTTTCGAGTGGCGACAAAAGTGAACGGCAAACGGTGGGCGGATTAGACCACGTTCCTGTCACAATTTTTGATGAAAAAATTATTTATGCCGCTCTTGGGCATATCCACAAAGCGCAAAAAGTAGGCGGTCGAGAAAATGTGCGCTACGCAGGAAGTCCGCTCCCGATGTCTTTTTCTGAAAAAAATTACAAACATCAGGTTGTCACGTTTGAGATAAAAAATGAAAAAATTGAAAATTTCCGATGCCTCGAAATACCCGTTGTCGTTCAGTTGCTTCATATCGACTTGACTTTGGAGGAATTGAATACGCCAGGCAACAAACTCACACAACTTGTTGTAAATCAAGAAGATAAAAAATTATTTCCTTATCTCGAAGTCCGCGTTGCGGTAGATGCGCCCGAGCCAGCATTGAGACACAAAGTAGAAACCGCACTTTTGGGCAAAAATGTACGATTGGTGAGCGTAAAATCACAAAGTCCCAAACGCCCTGACCACGAAAATAATACGTCACAAAAACAAGAAGAATTAGAAAATCTAAAGCCGATAGATATTTTCATAAAATACTACCAAAAGAAATATTCTTCCGAAATTTCTGCGGATTTGCTTGAGATTTTTAGACAAGTCGAACAGGAAGTTCTTGCAGAATCCATGTAACAAAATTTACTTTTTTTATAAAAAATTTGTATGAAAATATTGGCTATACGCGGAAAAAATTTAGCGTCTTTGGAAGAAGAATTTGAGATAGATTTTACAAAAGAGCCGCTACTTTCGGCTGGCATTTTTAGCATCACTGGTGCGACTGGCGCAGGAAAATCTACTCTGTTGGATGCACTTTGTTTGGCTTTATTTGCCAAAACACCTCGTCACGGAAAAGGAAATAATCAAATAGGATTGCCGAGTAATGATAACCTTGCAGAGAATAATGTGCGGAATATTTTGCGAAAATATGCTACAGATGGTTTTGCCGAAGTAGATTTTGTAGCGATAGACGACTCTCGCCAGCGTGCGCGCTGGTCGGTGCGGCGAGCGCGCAACAAGACCGACGGCTCTATCCAAGATGACACGACTGAACTGCTAAATTTGGATACCGATACGATTTTTTCGGGCAAAAAAGGTACAGCTCGCAACGAAATTGAGCGAATAATTGGATTGAGTTTTGAGCAATTCACGCGTTCTGTTTTGTTGCCACAAGGGGATTTTACTGCGTTTTTGAGAGCAGACAGGAACGAAAAAGCTGCCTTGTTAGAAAAACTTATGGG
The DNA here is from genome assembly GCA_043778415.1 of Saprospiraceae bacterium. Classification (GTDB taxonomy): domain Bacteria; phylum Bacteroidota; class Bacteroidia; order Chitinophagales; family Saprospiraceae; genus JAYUHK01. The sequence continues at coordinate 2,911 of JAYWGG010000283.1, read as the reverse complement.
CGACGAAAGCTACAGCCGTATTTCAAAAAAAGTGTACGAAATACACAAAAAATTGAATGCGGAAAAAACGTTTTTGGAGTCGAAGTTGAAAGATATTACGCTTTTGTCAGCAGATGAGTCGGTGCTAAAAATAGAAGAATCGGCGAACTGGAAGCAAAAAATCGCAGAGTTGGAGGTAGAAAAAAAACAATACGAAACGGAGATAAAATGGACTCAAGATTTTGAAAAATTTAAAACCGAACAAGCCGAAGCTCAAAAAAAGCTGATCGAAGCCAAAGAAGAAAAGTCACGAAATGAAGATAAAATTATTTTATTTCAAAAAATTCAGTCTGTCCAAAACGCAAAAATTTTAGTCCAGAATAAAAAAAATGTGACTGAACTTTTTGACAAAAAAACTACGGAAAAAGTTAATTACACCCAAAAAATTATCGAAACCTCCGCCCAACTCGAAGTCGCCAAGAATGAACTAAAAACGAGTGAAATATCGCTTTCGGAGTATATAACCAAAAAAGAAAACGCCAAACCACAACTTGACGCAGCCAAAAAATTAGATGTTAAGTTGGAGGAGTTGGCGAAGCAAATCGCTGTGAAAACGAGCGAAAAAAATGCTGCTACCTACAAAAAAGAAGCTCAAAATAAAGCGGTAGAAGCGAAAGAAAAAGAAATTATTGGGCTGAACGCACTGCTGCAAGAAGAAGAAAAATGGAAAAATGACCACGAAAAGCGCAAAGCAATCGCCGAAAATATCCAAACTATTGACTCAAAGCTATCGGAAGTAAATCGTTTTTTGTCACAAAAAGACGATAATACTAAAAAATTAAATACCGAAATAGCGAAAATTAATCACTTTACAACCGCTTTGAAAGCGCAAACAGAGAGCGAAGCGCAAAAAAAAATAAGCCTGCAAACGCAAACTGAACACTATCGGACGTTGGAAAAACAATTTCAAGCTGTTTCGATGATTAGTTTGAGGAAGCAGGCGCAAAGTCTTTTAGACGAAAAAAATACATTTCTACAAACGCAAAACTGTTGGAGAATTTTAGAAATCACACGACACGATTGGACAAGAATTAACGAAAATTTTTCTAAAAATCAATCCGAATTGATGTTAAAAACTGAAAAATTATTGGCATTAGAAAAAGAATTTTTAGAAAAAAATGCGAAAAAAGAACAGTCACAAGAATTACTGAAGAAAGCACAGATAGAAGCCGGAAAAGATGTCCAAAGTCTCCGTTCTAATTTGACGAAAGATGCGCCTTGTCCAGTTTGCGGCAGCGTTCACCACGAATATTCGGCTGATAATCAACAGTTTACAAATATATTTTTACTTTTAGAAGCGGAATCTAAAGCTGCTGACGCAGCTTATCAAATTGTTTTTACTCAAAAAAATCAGTTGGAGCAAGATTGTAAGAATTTGGCTCAAAATCAGATGCGTTTGCAGCAAGAAATGGCAGACAAAAAACTCGAAGTTGAGCGTCGCGAACTCGATTGGAAATCCTGTAATCTGGAAGCAGAATACTACGAATTGCCTTTGAGCGAGCAAAAGTCGTGGTTAGAAAAAAGAATACAAACTGTTGATAATCAGATAGATGCGAATAAAAAAGAGATTGAGTTGTGTGAAATTTTAGAAAAAAACTATCGCAGCGAAAAAGAGAAAATCGAACAGTTGGAAAAAGATTTGGCTGCACTCCAAACGCAGATAAAAGACGCAGCGCGAGATTGGGAAGCGTCCAAAAAGGAGGAAAACCGTTTGAGAGAAAATTTGTCACAATTTGATGCTGAAATAGAAAAAATAATCAATGAACTGAATCCATTTTTCAATAATGCTGACTGGACAAAAAATTGGAAAGCAGATGCAATTTCTTTCGGCGAAAAAATAAAAAATTTCGCGCAGGAATGGAAAAATAAAATAGAAAAAATCTACAATCTCCAAAACCAAATCAAGCTCGAAACAGCTAATTTGAACGGATTGAAGTCACTACTTTCGGACGCGACGCTTTCAGAATCGCACGTTATGACGGAATTGCAGGCGCAAAGCGACGAAAAGACAAAATATGTCACAGAACGCAGTAATTATTTTGAAGGTCGAACGGTTCAAGAAGTCGAAAATGAGTTTAAAAAGAATATTTTAGAGGCGAATAAAAAATTTGAAACTTGCAAAAAAAATTCCGACGAAATCGAAAAAAACTTAAATACTTTCCAGTCGGCTTTGGTACAAATTAATAAAGATATATCGGACTGCGAACAACAATTATCAAAAAATAAAGATGAATTAAAAAATTGGTTGTCAGCATATTATATAAAAAATAATCTGCAATTAGAAGAAAGTAATTTGGAAGAACTGCTGTCTTATTCTCCCGACTGGCAGGCGGAAACAAGCGATTTTATTCACGCACTCGAGTCCGATATCACTGCGGCAGGAGCAACTTTTGAAGAGCGAGAAAAACGAGTTTTAGAGCATTTGAAACTCAAAACGCTCGAACAATCTTTGGAAGAATTGAGCGCGGAAAAAGAGAAAATTGTAGCAAATCTCGAATCGTACCATGTCACAAAAAATGATATTGACGCTCAATTAAAAGAAAATGAAAAAAATCAGTCACAATACAAAGAAAAACAGGCAGAAATAGACGAAAAAAAACCCGCTTACGAGAATTGGACCAAGCTAAACAACTTTATTGGCTCCGAAAATGGCAATCAGTTTCGTACTATTGCCCAACAATACACGCTTGATGTGTTACTTGGCTTCGCCAATCGACATCTGAAAGACCTTGCGGAGCGGTACGAACTCGCTCGGATAGAGGATTCGTTGGCGTTGAAAGTGATTGACCGCGACGCAGGCGACCAAGAGCGGTTCGTCAATACGCTGTCGGGCGGCGAAACTTTTTTGGTGTCCCTATCGCTGGCGTTGGGG
>JAYWGG010000282.1:0-4304 GCA_043778415.1 Saprospiraceae bacterium | reverse complement strand
CTGGCGGAGCCGACGAGTATTTTTCGCGCGCCGACGGGATTTTTGCAAAAACTTTAGAATTTATACAGAGCACTTGATTTTTTTGGTTACTTTCTTCTCCTTCCCCTTTGGGGAAGGTCGGGTTGGGGATAAAAAAAGTGACAAAAGACAAGTAGATTACCACAAAATCAAGATTAAGTGAGCCAACTTAAAGTCTTTGAGTAACATCAGTAAAAAAATTTTAAAACATCAAAAACTATGGTCAAAATAGAACCTTCGTGGCTGGCAGCCCTTCAAGGAGAATTCGAGCAGCCTTATTTTCAGGGCATCAAACTATTCTTACAAGCCGAAAAAAAAGCCGAAAAAACTATTTTTCCACCCGGAAAATTCATCTTCAACGCTTTCGATTCGACCCCTTTCGAGCAGGTAAAAGTCGTGATACTCGGACAAGACCCTTATCATGGAGCGGGTCAGGCGATGGGTTTGTCGTTTTCGGTGCCGCGCGGCGTGGCGGTGCCAGCGTCGCTCAAAAACATCTACAAAGAACTTCAGTCCGACTTGGATTTGCCGATTCCCAACCACGGCGACCTTTCGGCTTGGGCATCGCAAGGCGTTTTTTTGCTCAACGCAATGCTCACGGTGGAGGCAAACGCAGCAGGGTCGCATCAAAAAATAGGTTGGCAGACTTTTACCAACGCCGTCATCAAAAAATTGTCAGATGACCGTGAAGGAGTTGTTTTTTTACTTTGGGGCAATTTTGCGCGCGCCAAAAAAGAATTTATTGACGACTCCAAGCATTTTATTTTGGAGTCTGCCCACCCGTCGCCCCTCGCAGGCAACGCTTTTGCGGGCAACAAACATTTTTCAAAAACCAACCAGTTTCTGGAGGCACAAGGCAAAACGCCGATAGACTGGCGTGTCGGGTAAGGTAAAAGGGAGCAAATTGGAGGGGAGCAATAAATAATATCGTCCCGGATAGATATTTTTTATATTGTGTTTATGTTAATTTTTGAAAAATAATTGTGAAAAAATTTGACAGTTAAAAATAAAAGTGTAACTTTGTATTAAAGTTTATAAACTCGACTTGCGAATCTTTAAAACCCTTTAACCCAAAACTGCTTTTTGTATTTTTATTTTTAATTATTAAATTTTTAAATCATGCAATCAGTTATTTCAAAAACCACTTTTATTCACCCCCAACGCACTACGCCCAATAATATTGGGGGAGGGGGCAATTTTTCAAAACAAAATTTGGACACTAATTCTACTCGCCATGCTTCAAACTGCTTTTTTTAGTGTGCGAGTGTGGGGGCAAAGCTGCGAACCTATTCAGCCAGAAACAGAGCCTGTCTTTATGGAGGGTAATTCTCCCCAGTGTATGACGTACAGCGAAAATTTCGCCAATCCAAACAACTACATTACGGTTGGTATAGGGACACAGTACTTAAGTTCTGCTTCTCTTGCAGCTGCTTTTGGTAGTTCATTGGAGAATAGAAATATTTACGTTAAAAATCACTTTTTGATTAATTCCTCCGTCAGTTTCAACAAGTGTATTTTCAAAGCAGAATCTGGCAAAGCAATACTTGTGTATAGCAACCAAACATTGACAGTCGGCAATTCGGTGCTTTTTAGTTGTACTAATATGTGGAAGGGCATCAATCTTCAAGCACAAGCGCGGTTAAACTTGTCGGGCACGACCATCGAAGACGCTCAATATGCTGTTAATGCCACCGATAGGGCAGTATTGAGTTTGTACGGTAATAACTTCAATCGCAACTATGTAGGCGTTGGTTTTGCGCCAAGTGATCCGTCATCGATACCCCCAAGTATTCTGAATGTCAATAGTTTTGCGGGCAACCAATTTTACCAAGACAAACCCTTGACCCCGATGTATGTAGGTCAGTCGCCGGCTACCAATGGCAGGACATTGTGCGGAGTCAAACTCTCCCGATGCGTGACTACTCTCGGAATGGGTAGTAGTTTTCTAAATAATTTTAGGAATATATCTACAGGAATTATTGTGGAGGAGTCTTCCGATGTCGCCGTGTCAGGTTGTACGTTTACAAATATTGGGTTCATAAATGCTACCTACAACTACAATGGATACAATAGCTGTGGTGTATTAGCAAGAAATTCTACACTTCGCCAGTCTGGAATTGGAAAAAATAATCCAATCCCAACGTTTAAAGATTGTAAATTTTGTGTTTGGGCTGAAAATTCAGGTATTCAAGTTTCCAACAACTACATTGAAAATACAGATTTCCCCTTCGGTGAATCCGTTATTGGGTTGAAGTCCATAGTCAGCACTTACAATGCACACTATCTGGATATTAATATTACTGATAATCGCATATTCCTCGACGGGATTCAAAAAATCAATCAAGGGAAAGAACTTGACAATACAGGAGTAGACGTTACCTTCGGCAACGGAGCGAACAACATAAGTCGAAACGACATCAGAATTATTAATTCAGGCAGATTGAATGCGAATGAATTGGTTCAGTATGCACAACACCACTACGGTATGATTACTTCTGGAGGCAGCTTTAATTCTCAAATATCCATTGACAGGAATAGGGTAAGTTTCGAGAATGTCCTGATGCCAATTCCTCCGTTTAGTACGTCCAATCTCAATGCGAGTGGTTTTTTAATTTTTCAGAGTGCGCCGATGCAAATTAGCAACAACCTGATTACCGCCGATGCTTTAAGTGCCATCGAGGGAGGGATTTACTCCTTTGGCAGCAGTCGCTTCAAGATTACGGACAATGCAATCATTGGGCAGCCGTCCAATAGTCCGGGTTTTTCTCACTCCATGCGCAACGGTATTTTTATAGGGAACGGCGGTAGTACTCAAAATCTTATTTGTCACGACACCGTCAATAACACCAGAGTAGGTATCAAAATGGAGGGAAACTGCAACGGCAGCACGCTCAAAGGAAATGTTTTTAACAATCATTATCAAGGATTCTTTATGGAATACGCGACATTGATGAGTCCTCAAGTGCGTCACGGAAACCTATGGCAGGGCGGTAACTCTAATTTTTCTCGGGCAGCAGCAGAATATTATTACCCCGCTATACCGATACCAGATGCACAATTTTTCGTAGAAACCAATACTTATCCGCTCAACCCACTCAAAAGAATCATTAATGGATTACCTGATAACAGTAACAACTGGTTTACAACGGAACCGGGCAGTGGAAACGATACTTGCTATCCAGCTCCCCTGCCTTTGATAGGCTCTATCGCAGCGAAAATCATTAATAATGAACCAAACCCATATTCCAACTTTCCGTTGCAACTTTGGTGGGCGGAGCGCGCTATCTTTGAGCAAGTACTCCACAATCCTGCCTTGCTGCAAGTGGCGGGAGTAAGCAGTTTTTACGATAGCAGACAAAACACAAGTGTCGGTAAATTGGAGCGAGCCTCTGAATTTTTGGCTCAAGCCTTTGCCCTGAATGTCAGCAACAGTGCTTCGCTAAAAACTTTGCAAAAGCAGCGCAGTTCAAAGTTTGATGCCATTTCAGCTTTAGACTTTGCCAACGCAAGCGGCATCTGGAGCAGCAGCGATTTTGAAACAAAATCCAACTTGCTCACGGATTTGCAAAACATAGACAGCCAACTGTTTGAGTTGGAGAGCAGCATCGCTCAAACAAAAAAAACAAAACTCAACGAGTTACTTTCTTTTGCACAAGGCATTCCTGCCACGTTTATCTACGAACAAAACGATAAGGACTTGCTACAAATCGAGGTTGCCCGAGCACTCAATATCGCTGGTGCTTTGACCGCCGAGCAGCTCAATACCCTGCGCTCTATCGCCGCTCAATGTCCGCTGACAGGCGGAACGGCGGTTACGAAAGCAATCGGAATGTTGCCGCTTTGTGAGCAAGGTGACTACGCCAATCCGAAGTGTGCGGGTGCTCGCGGTTCGGAAGCGAATCAAAGCCCTTCCGAAAACGGCGAAAAATTCAAAATTTATCCCAATCCTGCCAGCAACGCAGTCACGGTAGAATATCCAAACTGGACAGAGCCGATGAAAATGCGTCTGTTCAATTCATTGGGCGTGGAGCTAAAAATATTTTGGCTCAATGCTGCCAAAATGGAAATTCCTTTGCAGCTCCCGACGGGACTGTATAGGCTCTCTGCAACGCTGCCCGACGGCAAGACTTGGACAAACACCCTACAAATCATCAACAACTAACAGACTCAAAAAAAAGTCCTGCGCACCTGTGCGGCGCGCAGGACTTTTTTACTTTTCTCCTCATTTCTTTAAAACTTCCAACCATGCTAAAATATGCAATAGTTTTTTTTGCTTGCTGTTTTTT
>JAYWGG010000281.1:0-14569 GCA_043778415.1 Saprospiraceae bacterium | reverse complement strand
AATCAAACATTATTTTCTGTCGAAAGCCAAAAAAATCCTACTGCAAATTTTATTGATTCCGAAGCTGCACAGTTTCAGTTTGACGTTTTTGAAACTATTTTTTATCACATCAGTCGCTACGAAGAATATTTTTGCAGTCCAAAAGAGTACGACGAATGGGATATGATGCGCAGCGACCGACAATTTTTGTGCGTCTATAAGATTGAAAAACAAGCAGTTGTGGATATTTTAGTGTATAATTTTTATCATGCGCTTGGCTTGCAGGCACAAAAAACCAAGACATCTTTTCAGATGACACACGACATCGACGGCATTCGTCGCTGGGAGAAAAATGGCTTTTTTAAGCTGTTGCGAGCAACTGTTGGAGCAGCTATTCGACGAGAATCTCTGAAAAATTTTATACGGTTATACCAATCATTTATTAAAATAAAATTTGGTAACAAAAAAGATGCTTGGGACACTTTTGATTTTTTACTTATTGAAGCTCCAATAAAAAAAATAATTTACTTTTTGACCAAAAAATACCATCGTTTTGACGGGCAAGATTACGCTATAAATGACGATAAAATATTGAAAATCATGGAGTTAGCAAAGAATAAAAACTATATTATCGGCTTGCACCCCAGTTATTTGTCACATGAAAATAAAACGTTTTGGCAAAGCGAAAAGTGTGAATTTGAAGATCAATTGAAAATAAAACTGACGCACAGCAGGCAACATTATTTACATTTTTCGATGCAAAAAACTCCAGATATATTGCAAATCAACGAAGTAGAAAACGATTCGACGCTCGGCTATCAAGACAGAATTGGGTTTCGTTGTGGAACTGGTTTCGATTATTTTTTATATAATTTTGCGAAAGAAACAAAATATAATTTTTTAGAAACTCCAATGGTGCTTATGGATTGTGCGCTGTTGAAAGAGTGCAATTACGACCACATTTTATTCGACCAAATTTTATTTGATTTTTTGGAGCAAAACTATTTTTTTACAAAAATCACTTTCAATTTTCACAACAGTATTTTTGACGATTCTCGAACAGACGGCGACGGACTCAAAGGAACTTATTTGCAACTTTGCAGTCACATAGTTAAACATTTCAAATGAAAAAAATTCTTTGTGTTGTAGGCAATCGTCCGCAGTTTATTAAGCACGCCCCAACACATCAATCTTTATCTAAATACTTCACAGTCAGCACTTTACATACGGGACAACACTCGGACGCACAGATGAGTAAGGTCTTTTTTGAGCAGCTGAACTTGCCGAAACCTGACTATTTCTTGGAGCTTTATAAAGGATTGACACAAGGCGAACAAACAGCAAAGATGTTGGTTTTCGTTGAAAAAATACTGTCACAAAATAGGGTAGATGCAGTGCTGGTTTATGGCGATACGAACTCAACGTTGGCTGCAACTTTGGCTGCCGCCAAATTAAATTTGCCTATTGCGCACATAGAGGCGGGAATGAGAAGTTTTAATAAAAGTATGCCCGAAGAACAGAATCGAATTATCGCCGACCATCTTTCTACATGGCGTTTTTGTAACGACGAACATACAGCGCAATTACTTGAAAATGAAGGACTTACGGATAATAACTTCTTGGTCGGCGATGTGATGTACGATGCGCTGCAAATAGTAAAACCCAACTTGAAGCGACTATTTCAGGACAAGTATTATTTTGCTACGCTGCATCGTCCATACAATGTAGATGAAAAATTTAGACTGTCACGACTATTAGATATTTTAAATAAATTGGAGTTGAGAGTCGTTTTTGCTTTACACCCGCGCACGAAACAAAAAATGGAGGATTTTCAGTTGTTGAAAAGTAATTATCTGAATATATATTTTATTGAACCACAGGGATATACAGAAAATTTATCCTATCAGTTGTATGCAGAACACGTCATAACGGACTCTGGAGGTATGCAGAAAGAAGCCTATTGGTTGGAGCGACCTTGCACGACGATAAGAAGTGAAACAGAATGGACGGAAACCTTAAAAAATTCTTGTAATCAATTAGTATTCAATGATTTAGATAATTTACAACAAATTTTATATCGAAATATTGGCGAATTTGATAATTCATTGGGGGAAAATGGAAAAGCATCGGATAAAATCGCTGAATTGTTGGTCATACTGCTGAAAAAATCAAACTTATGAAAGGTTTTTTTTATTTTCCAATCAATATACAAAAATCTGATAATCAAGGAGTTGTAAAAAAATGTGAAGCGATTGTAGCGGCTTTTCGTCGCTACGGTTGCGAAGCAGATGCCTTTATGTTGTCGGATAGCGGTATTGAAAAAAATGGAACGCTTTGGAGAGTGCTTGACGCAAAGGTTCAAAATAACAAATTTTTTTTTTATTTATTATTTTATCGCTTGATTTTCAAGGAGTTAGTTAGAAAAAACGAGTTTAAAGATTACGATTTCGTTTATATTCGATTTACTTTTTTGACTTTTCCGTTCATTTGTTTTTTGGATACAATAAAACGGCAGAACCCAGCAATTCGGATTATTGTAGAGTTTCCTTCGTTTCCGTACTGGACGGAAGCGAAAGATTTTCCGCGCAAAATTATATTTGGATTGGATTTTTTTTGGCGAAAAAAATTCAGCAAATTAGTGGATAAAACTGTCACATTTACAGAACATTCTGAAATTTTTAACATTCCGACCTTCGCAATCGGCAACGGCGTGGCGGTAGAAAAAATACCTTTTTCTGAAGGTTTCATTCCGTCTTACAGAGGCAAATTAAATTTGGTAGCGGTTGGAAATTTGAGCTTTTGGCATGGCTATGACCGTTTGCTGCGTGGATTGGCAAAATTTCATTCGCCGCAAAATATTGAACTAAAAATTATCGGAAAAGGTTCTCAACTAACTCATTATCAAGAACTTACAAAAAAATTAGTCATCGAATCCTCTGTTATTTTTTGTGGCGCGCTGCATGGCAAAGATTTAGAAAATGCAGTTTCTCAAGCGCATTTGGCGATTGGTTCGCTGGCAATTCATCGAAATGGGCTTTCGCAAGCTGCGCCGCTCAAGCATCGGGAATATTGTGCGCAGGGAATTCCGTTTATTTTGGCAGGAAAAGATGTTGATTTTCAGCAAGATACACCGTTTGTGCTATATTTTCCGCCCGACGAATCAGATATTGATATAGAGAAATTGGTTGATTTTTACGAACATCTTCTGCAAATACAACCAAACTATCGAAAAAAAATGCGGGCTTTTGCCGAAGAAAATTTGGATTGGTCTATAAAGTTAAAGCCTATTTGGGATTGGCTACAAGTGTAGTAGCAAAATTTCTTCTATTATTTTCAGATAATTATTCGCAATTATTTGGTCATCAAAGACGTTTAGAGCTTGCTCGCGGCTCACATTGCTCATAGTTTCTATTTCGGACGGCGATAGGCTACAAAACTCAATCATAGCTTTACTCAAGGCTTTTGCGTCTTTGACAGGGACTAAAAACCCGTTTTTGTTGGATATTACTGTTTCGCGGCAGCCTGCTGTGTCGGTCGTGATTACGGGCTTTGCCATCGCCATCGCTTCGAGGATTACTCGCGGCAATCCTTCGCGGTAGGAGGGGAGGACTACGCAGTCGGCGTTGGCGATAAAATTTCTTACGTCTTTGGTAGAGCCTAAATAGTCAATTATTTCATTTTCTATCCACTCCGCCAATTTTTCTTTGGCAACATTGGCGGGATTTTCTTCGTCGAAAGCTCCTAATACTTCAAAAATAGTGTCTGGATATTGCTCTTTTACCAGACGAGCTGCCTCGACGTATTCAAAAATCCCTTTGTCGTGCAAAAGACGACCAATAAATATAAATTTTTTATTTTTTGACACATTTTGTGACTTGGCTACTGGCGCAAAAAAATCAGTATTGACACCACAACCCTTTACCGAAATACTTTTTTGAGCTGGACTTATACCGAGATTAGAGAATAATCGGCAGTCGTCTTCGTTTTCAAAGATAATCTTTTCGCTGCGTTGGAATGACCAACGGTAGAGTTGGGTGGTAATTTTTTTCACGATTCCGGCATGAAGAAAGGCGTAGCCAAGCCCTGTGACAATGCAAATAGACTTTATCCCTGCGAGCGAAGCGGCAAAATTTCCGAAAATATTCGGTTTTATTGTATAATGAAGCACCAAATCGGGCTTTGTTTTTCGGTAGATTCGGTACAACTCTTTCAGCAGCAACAGGTCGCGGAGCGGATTCGTACTCTTGCGGGATAGATGTCGGAGCGGAATATACGTCAAGCCCGCAATATGGCTCAACGGCGCAATATACTCATCAACAGGCGCGATGACAGTCACTTCAAACCCTTTTTTAATGAGTAATTTGACGATATTTAGACGAAAATTGTAGATATTCCAAGTCGTGTTGGCTACTATCGCAATTTTCTTTCGGGAAGGAACGGACATGAAAAAACAGACGTGTTAAAAAATATTTTGCAAATATACCATTCAATATACGAAAAAAAATAGGTTTTAGTAACAAAACTTCGTTATTTTGTATAAATTTGTACGTTTTTGGGGGGAAATGGACAGTGTTTTGTCTTTAAAAAAGATAAAGCAACCAGCAAAAACTATGCACCGTTCTAATAGAAGACTATCTTTTTGCAATATGTCACAAAAATCAGAAAATTTATATTTTGAAATCAAGCCTAAAAACACTTTTTCGCTGGGCGCGAGAGAACTTTGGACGTACAGGGAGTTGTGCTTTTTCTTCGTGTGGCGAGATATAAAAGTAAAGTATAAGCAAGCGGTACTGGGTATTTTGTGGGTTATTTTGCAACCCATTGCTATGATGCTCATTTTCACAGCCATTTTTAGCAAAGGAATGAATGTGAGTTCGGACGGTATTCCGTACCCGATTTTCGCGCTGTCGGGACTTTTGATTTGGAATATTTTTTCCAACGGACTCCAAAATGCCGCTTCGAGTATGGTCACAAATTCTAATATTATTAAAAAAATTTACTTTCCGCGACTGGTTATTCCTATCTCTGCTGTCCTTACGGCTTTGGTGGATTTTTTGGTGGCTTTGCTGCTATTAATAGCCGTCGTTCCTTTTTTTGATTGTCCATTTTACTTGCTCAAATTCGTCTTTTATCTTCCTTTGAGCCTAATCCTTTGTCTTGTTACCACGCTCGGATTGGGTACTTTTTTAGCTGCGTTCAACGTCAAATACCGCGATTTTCAGTACATTTTACCCTTTGCAATACAGTTTTTGTTGTTCGTCAATCCCGTATTGTATTCGCCGACTATTTTTCAATCGCCGACGCTTCGAATGTTGATGCAACTCAATCCTATCGCTACTTCAATCCGACTTCTTCGGACTTGTTTTTCGGAAGAAATATTGAGCGCAAGCGAAATATTAAGTAGTTTTTCAGTAGCTTTTTTTATTTTTGTAGTCGGAATCGTAGTGTTTAGAAAAACAGAATCTTATTTTGCAGATTTGGCTTAATCCAGTATTTACAAAAAATAAATAACAAAGTAATGAAGAAAAAACACTATAAATTTTGTGACCAAATTTAATTTTTCGCCGAATATCATTGTCCTAAATAAATATGAAAATACTCGAAATCCAACAAGTTAGTAAAAAATTTCGCATCGGCGAGCGGCGCGAAGGCGGCTACCTTTCGCTGCGCGAAAGCCTGTTGGGCGCGTTGGAAAAACCATTCCAAATACTCAAAAAAAAAGAACTTCAGAACGACTTTTGGGCATTGCAAGATATTTCATTTGACGTAGAAGCTGGAGAAAGTATAGGAATTATCGGTCGAAACGGCGCAGGAAAAAGCACATTGCTCAAAATATTATCAAAAATAACGCCGCCTTCGTCGGGAAAAATTATTGGTCGCGGTCGAGTAGCGAGCCTTTTAGAGGTCGGCACAGGTTTTCACCCAGAGCTGACGGGACGCGAGAATGTATTCATGAACGGCTCTATTTTGGGCTTGCGCCGCTCGGCTATCCAACTTCAATTCGATGCCATAGTCGAGTTCAGTGGAGTGGAGCAGTTTTTGGACACACAACTCAAACATTTTTCGAGCGGAATGCAGTTGCGATTGGCTTTTGCGGTCGCCGCCCATCTCGAGCCCGAAATATTAGTGATTGACGAAGTGCTGGCGGTAGGCGACACCGAATTTCAGAAAAAATGTATCGGTAAGATGAACGAAGTGAGTCGGAGTGGTCGCACCGTACTGTTTGTCAGCCACAATTTGGGTGCGGTTGCGGAGCTTTGCCAACGAGCTATTTTGTTGGAAGCGGGCAAGATAGTGAGCATTGGAGGCGTAGCTGAAACGGTCGCCAAATACCTTCAAACAGCCTCTGGTGCTGCCGTGTATGAGCGAAAAAACGGACAGAAACAGGAGAACGAAACCGACCCATATTACCAAAAAATTCATCTAACGAACTCCCAAGGGCAGCTTGCGAATACTTTTTTTCACAACGAATCCATCGTAGTTCATTTGGCGGCGGTAGTTCCCGATTGGTCGCTGGTCAATGAATACTGGAAAATCGTTTTGTCGCTTTTAGACATCAATAAAAATCGTATTTTTACCGTCACTCAGGATTTTTCGTTGTTTTTCAATCCCTACAAACTTCATGCTGCGGTTGTGTTTCCGCCCAATTTTATTGCGCCAGCGCAATACTCTTGGTACATCAATATCACTATTTTGGACAGAGTGGAGTTTGATAAAATTTTTGATTGTTGCGATTTTCACATAGTGGACAGCGGAAGCGAATACGCCCGATACTACGAGCGGTTTTCGTTGGGTGCGGTGTTTCCGCCGAAGGTAGTTGTTTCGTAAAATAAAAAATACTATGTCACAAAATACCAAACAAATTATAAAATTTATTTTTCGCGATATTATTCAATTCATTTCTCGTTTCAGAAGTTTGGATAAAAACACGGTATTGATAGTGCGTTTGGACGCAATGGGCGATTATGTACTGTTCCGCAATTTTTTAGAGGATTTACGAATGTCTGAAAAATATAAAGATAAAAAAATTATACTCTGTGGATTGGAGCAATGGCGAGATTTAGCCATTGCTTATGACGGTCATCTGATAGATGAATTTATTTGGTTTAATTGGTCGCAATTTTTTTCGAGCTATGCCTATAAGTTTCGGATTATAAAAAGTCTTCGGCGTTTTCGAGCCTACGAAATTATTTATCCGATATACGGCAGATATTCAGAAATGGATTTTTTGCTGGGTTTGCTGGGCGGAGCCGAAGTAATCGCACCCAACCTTGGGGAAGATTGCGTGTCTGGAGTCACAGAGGCACAACTTCGGCGCCGCCACAAAAGCTACACGAAAATAATACAAACATTGCCCGATACGCACTTCGAGTACTACCGAAATGCGAGCTTTATGAGCCAGCTCACGGGAGTCGAAAATACAGATAGGAAACTTCATATAAATGTCATAAAATCGACATTTAATAAGAATAAAATCGGAATAATAGCTGGCGCGGGCGACGCAGTAAGGTGTTGGAGTGCGAAAAATTTTGTGGCTGTCCTCCAATCAATCTACGCAAAATATCCACAATCCGAGTTTGTGTTGCTCGGGCATTTGTCAGATTCTGCCGCTGCCGCTCAATATATTTTAGCGAATATTCCGCAGCATTTTCCACTCGAAAACAAAGTGGGCGCAACCCACACTGCCGAGTTTTGTGTGGCGATTGCCGACTGTAAGTTGCTGATTTCCAACGAAACAAGTGGAGTTCATATTGCGGCTGCGGTCGGCACGCCTGCCGTTTGCATCTCCAACGGCAATCATTTTGGAAGATTCAATCCTTACAAAGAGCCGTTGGCGACTAATATTACTACCATTTATCCTGACGAATCTTTTTACGCTACCGAAAAATATTTAGAGAATTGCGCAAAATATCGGTACGGCTCTGCGTTGGATATAAACTTGATTGAATCCGAAAAAGTAGCTTCAGCAGCGTATAAATATTTAGAAATAATTTTTTCAAACCATGTCACAAAATAAAATATTATTTTCTATCATCATTCCTACTTACAACCGCTCTGCATTGCTGCGAAAAACGGTGATAAGTTTCTTGGAGCAAACTTATCCATATTTTGAGATTATCGTAGTAGATGACGCTGGCACAGACGATACCGAAACTATGTTGCAACACTTGGGCGACTCCCGGATTAGGTATATTCGACAAATAATAAATCAAGAATGTGGTGTAGCGCGAAATAAAGGTGCGTCTGTTGCCGTAGGAAATTATTTTAATTTTTTTGATAGCGATGATATCGCTTATCCAAATCATCTTTCGGAGGCGGCGCGAGCGGTAGAAGAACTCAACGAACCGATGGTTTTTCATACAGGTTTGGAGGTAAAAGATGCACAAAATAAAATTTATTATCAGCGAAAACGCCTCAACAAACCGTATGCAAACGACGAATTTTTGCGCCACAATCACGTCAATCTCAATCCTGTTTTTATCCATCGAGTGGCTTTCGGAGAAGTTCAGTTTTGCGCCGATCGCCGCACGGCAATGCCGCAGGATTGGCTGCTACATCTGCGTTTGGCGGCTCGATTTCCTTTTCATGTTTTTGATGAGCAAATTACTTGCGCTATTATCCAGCACGACGGGCGCAGTTTGGCGCGCACTACTGCCTCCAATTATTTACAAACTATCAATTTTATGAAAGGAAATTTATCACAAGATGCGATTTTTATGAAAAAATATGCCAAATACCTGCCACAAATTGAGGCGCAAGAGTTGACCGTTTCGGGCTTGTATTTTTCGTTGGAGCGAGCGGGCAAAGCTGCTTTTCGCTGTACTTTTCGTGCCTTTTGGCTTGCTCCGTCGTGGGTCACTTTTCGCGGTATTTTGGTAGTAGCCAAATGCTTGCTGTTGAGAAAAACAAATATTTGAATGAAAAATAATGACCATCGTGACAGTGTAAAAAAAATAAAATCTCTATGGTTCGTATCGTGGTATCCGAGTCGGGAAGAAGCCTACGGCGGCGATTTTATCATGCGCCATGCCGAAGCTACGCAGGCTTTTTGTGATGTTGCGGTGATTTATGCGTGTCCGACTTCGCGGAGCGGCAAAAAATATGAAGTAGCAATAAATCCTTCGTCGGACAAAAATCCGCTCGAAATTCGGGTCTATTTTTCCGACTTGCCGAAGCCTTTGCGCTTTTTGAAACTGCTGCGCTTCGCAAAAGCACACGCCGTTGGTCTGCGCCAACTGAAAGAACTCAACTTCGGAAAGCCAGATAATATCCATCTTCACGCCGTTTTTCCTGCTGGATTGATTGCTTTGTGCTACAGTTTTTTTCATAGCTTGCCACTTTTGGTATCGGAGCATTGGACAGGCTACCGCTCCGACGACGGCAGCTATACAAGGAGTGGTTTTTTGCAAAAAACGCTCACGCAGCTCGTCTATCGGCGGGTAAAATTAGCGATTAGCGAAACAGATAAGATGACCAGTGTAATGCTCGATTTGGGTTTGGGCAGTCCCAAAAAATTCAGGAGTATTCCGAATGTCGTACAGACAGAATTATTTTTTTTGAAAAAAAAATCAAATTCTGTGACTATTCGACTGCTTCATGTTTCGACGTTGGGCGAGCGGCACAAAAATTTTGGCGGCATCTTGAACGCAGTCGCCGAGATTGCCAAAATACGTCAGGATTTCGTACTCACGGTGGTCGGCACGGGCGACGAAATGGAGAAATGGAAGCGACAAGTAGCAGACAAAAATATTCAATCCTTCGTGCATTTTTTGGGTGGATTGCTGCTCGAAAAAGTAGCGGAACAGATGCAAAGTGCCGATTTTTTTGTGCTGTTCAGCAATTTTGAGGGTTTGCCTTGCGTGTTGCTCGAAGCGATGGCGGCTGGTTTGCCAGTCATCGCCACCGAAACTGGCGGTATTTCGGATTGGGTCGGCGAGCGCGAAGGCATTTTGCTCCGCGTCGGCGATGAGCAAGGACTCCAAAAAGCGATGCTAAAAATGTTGGATACTTTCCCGCACTACGACCGAACTCACCTGCACCAAAACATCAAAAACCGATGCAGCTACGAGCGAATCGGCGAAGATATTTTCAATATTTATCAGTCGCTGGTAACATCATTCAATCAAACAATTCACTATTTATGACATATTTTTGATTTATGACATATTTTTTGTTTTCCTTGACAATGAATTTTTCTTGCTCTAATTTGTTGAAAATATTTCGGATTTTTCTTTTGAAATTATCAAATACTTTTGGTTCTAAAATTTTTTGGTTTTTATTCAAGTACAACATATTGCCTATTTGAGAGGCAGAAACGGCTTTTTCTTTGCTGTATTTGTTATTTTTAAAGATTACTTTCAGGCAATCTTTGTAGTCATTGCTGAGTGTCAAGTACGGTTTTCCGAAAATATCAATCAATTCTGTATTGAAATTTTCTTTGAACAACTCTCTGTGAAGTACAAAAATAGGGTGTATCGGGCTACTTTCTGGGTGTTTGTAGATAAGTCCGCATTTTTCTAACGATTTTATCGCATCGAAATGGTTGTTGTCGGGAGTCAATAGTATCGTGTAATGATAATTTTCGTTCTCTTTTTCCGACTTATAAAGATAAGCAATAATATGTTTTTGCGCGCTTGACAATTCTTCGCCCTGTGTAAGATTTTCGATAAACCCAGAAAATGAAGAAAGCAAGGTTTCAACGGTATCATCTAATAGTTTTCCACTTTGGATAATCAACGAAATATCGTTTTCGGCACGAAATTTATAATAGGGTATGTCAATTTTGTCATTCAGACATTCATTGACCAATGTTGCCATTCCGATATCTTTTCCCTCGTATTTGTTAAAAATTTTTAAAACGTCTGCCAGTTTTGGATTTACAGGTTTTTGATTGGGGATTATTCTACGCAAAGGTATTTCGTGTTCCGTTTTTTCAATCAAAAGTGTTTTTTTGAAGCCGCCCGGATTTCGAATTTCAATATATTTTTGCGGCACAATATCAATATTTATAAATCTATCAACCGTATAATCTCGGTGTGCCAAAGAATTATTGATACATTCTCTAATCAAGTCTTCGGGATATTCGGGAATACTGGTTCCGCTATTTTTGGCACTAATCCCAACTTGGATATTTCGGTAAATAAAACTAAAGCAATTCTCTAACAAAGGCAGAATATTGTCCTTAAATATTTTTTTGTTTTGGGCGATTTTTATCGGTGAATTAACGAAACAATCCACTTGGCAACGATTTCCCAAATAATCGTTTGGGTGTTCTCCACAAACTAACATTCCTAAAATAGTTGGCTCATAATCCTTCGTGACAAACGATTTTCTTAAAAGAAATGATTTTGAACTTTCAAGGTCTGCTTTTGCAGTTTCAATTTTTATTTCTTTATTGATCCAATAAATATAATCGTTCAGTTTATCCACAGAAATATTATCAATAGTTGTGTTGATTACGGGTTGTAGCTCTTTTGTGTATTTTATTTCGATTTTATACTCTTCTTGCGCATCAATTTTGTTCCTATCAATAGGGTGGTCGCCCTCCATTTTTCGTTCGTAAGCGACCAATGCCTTTTTTTTATTGTAAGCAAAAACATACTTTATGTCGTGAGGCAACCTTTCTACGTGCAACAGCACAACTCGTCCATCTCGAAAATCTTTAATTTCAAATTTTATGTAGTCAGAAATATTTATTGGTTTTGCATTTATGTCATACACACTTTCTTTTTCGAGAATTTTTATGCTTTCCTCAAAGTCACCATTGTATCCGTTGAAAACATATTTTTTGTTTTTTTTGTCTTCTGCTATACCAATCAGTATGATACCGCCATTTGTATTCAAAAAAGAACAAATAGTTTCTTTGATAGACGAATATGCTCCATCTTTTTGGTTGGCGGGTTGATTTTTTAGCTCAAATACTTCGTTTTCAATGCTTTCATAAACATCGTCCGCTATAAGCATTTCTAACTTTTGAAGTATTTGCTCGACTTTTTTCATGATTTGATAGTGTCTTCTTTGTCTTGCAAATATATAAAAAAACAGTCAATGTGTTCATTTTTTCGGAGGCTTGGCAAAGTGTGAGTTTCGTACCGAGGATTTTTGTTTTTTTTGTCACAGCATTCATTTTTTTTGTTAAAAAAAATCTTACCCGCAATAAAATCCAACGCTTGCAAGTTGCTTATTTTTGCTTATATTTGTCCTTAAAATAATTTTTTAATAATTTCTGTGGTATGAAAAAGATTTTATGTACGCTTGCGCTTATTTTTAGTGCTTCTTTCGCAGTTTTCGCTCAAATGTGGAACGGAACGGATACGATTTATGGCAACGAATGGATAAATTACAGCCAGTCGTACTATAAGATTATGGTCGCCAACGACGGTGCTTACCGCATCTCGCGCCAGAGTATGTTGGCAGCCGGAATCCCCGCCAACTCCCTGCAAGGCGTACAGTATCAACTGTTTAGGCTCGGAAAAGAAGAACCTATCTACACGTCCACCAACGGCGTGCTGACCGATGCGGACTACATAGAATTTGTAGGGCAAAAAAACCGCACCGAACTCGACCAGTTCCTTTTTGCCAACACGAATACGGAGCTGCTGAACCAAAAATACAGCCTTTTCAACGACACGATTGCTTACTTTTTGACTTGGACAAGCACTGCGGGCGGACACGCGCGCTACCAAAACACCCCCAACACCCTCAATAATCTGCCGCCCAAAGAAGATTTTTTCACTCATACACTCGAAGTAGAAGACCACGCGACCTACGAAAAAAGAACTGGTTACTTCGACAAAGACCGAACTGTGCAGCTTTATACGTCCCATTTTGACTTGGGCGAAGGCTTCAATTCGGGTTTCGCGCCGCTTCGGACGATTGAGTTCAATCCAAAGTTTGTCTTTGCCGCAGGCGGAACGAGCCGTTTTCAGACCCGTTTGAGAGGAAAGAATCAAGAAAATGTGCCGACTGCTATCTCTATCAATAGCACTCAAATCGCTCAATCCGTCCTCGCTTGGGGAGTGATTCAGCCGTTCAATATCGAAGTTTCGTCTTCGGTGCTTACCGCCAGCACGCAGCTAAAAATAGAAGGTGCAGAGCAACACACTTTCGGAAATATGTCTTTGAGCTATCCGCGACAATTTAATTTCGACAACCAAAGTACATTCTACTTTGATATAGCGGCTTCCAACGATATAAAATATCTCGAAATCGAAAATTTTAATACCGTCGCCGACCCAATATTGTATGACCTCACCAACAATCTACGCATCGTGGCGAAGTTGGAGAACGGGAAAGTACGGATCGCTCTTCCATCTTCTCCGACAAGCCGCAAATTGTTGTTGATTGGTAGCACGTCGTCTGCCATCGCTGCTGCGCCGTCCAACGCAGTCACGTTCATAGATTACAGGACATTGAAGAATAAAAATTATATTATTTTAACAAATAAAGACTTCATCGGCACGCCCGAGCTGACCGATTATGCTGCTTATCGCCAGTCCGCACAAGGCGGCGCGCACCAAGTGACGACCGTAGATGTGCAAGAACTTTACGACCAGTTTGCGTATGGCATCAATCGGCACGTGATAGGGATTCGCAATTTTGCGCATTTTGTGGTCAAAAATTGGACTGCGCCGCACTACCTTCTTGTAGTCGGAAAAGGGCGCGAATACAATACGGTTCGGAGTGAATACGGGCTTTCGGTGTCGCTGGCTGACCGTGTTTTTTTCGTCCCGACCTTCGGCAATCCAGGTGCAGACAATCTGTTGGTGTCTAAAAACGGTACGAGCTATCCGATACTTTCTATCGGTCGTTTGGCGGCAACTTCGAGAGATGATGTAAAAAATTATTTAGACAAAGTCAAAGATTTTGACCTCAAAAAAAATCAGGCGCAAACTCCCGACGGACAGCTTTGGAAAAAGCGAATTATCCATCTTGGCGGCGGCGACACTGGCGACAACTCTGGACCGTTGATAAAAAACTATTTAGCTTTTATGGAAAATACGGTTACGAATGGAAAATTTGGCGCGCAAGTTTCGTCTTTTTTTAAGACAAGTACCGACCCAATTCAAATATCGCAGACTCAGCAAATCACGGATATTATCAATACTGGCTCGTCGTTTGTTACCTTTTACGGACACTCTGCGGTCGGTAATTGGGATTTTAGCGTGGACGACCCTACGGCGTACAATCCGAAAGGACGCTATCCCGCAATCCTTTCGTTGGGTTGTTTTTCGGGAAATATTCACACAGGAACGCGCGGCGTAAGCGAAAAATTCTTGTTTACCAAAGATATGGGTTCGATAGCCTTCGTCGCTGCTACCAGCTACGGCTATATTCCCGCTTTGTATTATCTCACGAATGAATCTTATCGCCTCATGGGAGCCGAAATGTATGGTAAAAGTTTAGGCGATATTGTTCATGCTGCGTCGGCGTATTACAGCGACAAACAGCTTACTACGGGACTCGTGGAGCTTACGCAACAGCTGACTTTTCACGGCGACCCTGCTATCTTGACGCACGCGGCTTCTGCGCCAGACTACGTCACCGACCCTGCGTCCGTGCAGTTCCAACCCTCTGTGTTGAACGTGCG
>JAYWGG010000280.1:0-1551 GCA_043778415.1 Saprospiraceae bacterium | reverse complement strand
AAATTATTTCCGAGTGGCGGTACGCCGAGCTACACTTTTCAGTGGTCGGGTCCGAATGGATTGCAAAGTACAGCCCAAAATCTCTCCCAACTCGACGGTGGCGATTACCTTTTGCTTCTGACGGACAGTCGAGGCTGCACGGTACTAAAAAGTATTTCGGTTGGAGAACCCGAAGTTTTGATACTGATAATCAACTCATTATCACTCGGCAACAACAAATATCGCCTGACGGCGCAGCCTATCGGAGGCACGCCGTCTTACCAAATAAAATGGAGTACGGGCAGCACGGGCTTGACGCTCGACAACGTAGGACCCGGCACTTATGCAGCGACCTTGACCGACCAAAACGGCTGCAAAGCAACTGCCGTCCGAATGACGACCGCCGCGCAAGGCGCGTGGGAAAATTTAGAAATTTTTTCACTTTACCCCAATCCTGTGACAGATGTATTGAGAATTTCGTTGTCGTTTTTGCGTCCTACGGATTTTGTGGTACAGCTTTTTAGCGTTGTCGGGCAGTTGGTTTTGGAGAAAAAATACGCAGCCGCAGGAGAAATTTTTGAGGAAAATTGGTTGCTCGGCGCGTTGCCAGTTGGTAGTTATTTTCTAAAAATATCCGACTCGGACGGCAATTTTAGCACCCAAAAATTATCCATAGTCCGATGAAAGTTCCAAAAACTATCCTTTTCCGAACACTTTTCGGAGCGCTTTGCCGATGCGTGTGAGTCGGTCGAGATTTTCTTGTATCGGCGACACGTCCATTCCTTCGGTCTGGAAGTCCATTTCTTTGATATAGCTCGGATTCTGCTCGGGATAAATGATGACGCAGCTGTTGAGCGGAAAATGTTTTATCAATTTTTTGGGAATAGTGTCGAGCAAAGT
This sequence comes from Saprospiraceae bacterium, assembly GCA_043778415.1. GTDB lineage: Bacteria > Bacteroidota > Bacteroidia > Chitinophagales > Saprospiraceae > JAYUHK01. Next base: position 672 of record JAYWGG010000280.1, on the reverse strand, counting down.
CATGTAAGAAAGTGAGCCTGCGCGCGCACTAATCACGACAAACAAGTCATTTTCTGAAATATTTCTCGAAAGAATTAAAAAATCTTCCCAGTCGTCGAAGGTGTTGAATTTGACGGAAATACCTGCGCCTGACGCGCGAGTGTGGCGTGCGATGCGCAAATTAGTTTCTCGAGAAGCGAAAAAAAGTACCGACGCGCCAGTTTCCTTCGAGAGCGTCCTCACGGTGTTGAACCAAACAGTAAACCCTTTTTCAAACTCGGCTTTGGGCGGCACCACGACCGCTATTTTTTTCAACGTATTGAGTGGCTGCTCTATTTTGGTGAGCAAAATCATCTTTTCGGTCTTGCGCAGCAAACTTTCGAGCATCGTGCCGAGTATTTTATCCTTCGCGCTCTGCTGGCTACCGCCCCAGCCGATGACCACTTGCGTGATGAGCAAATCTTTGATAGCACCTTGTATCCCATTCGCTACGTTCAAATCCACTCTTGTGATGACTTGTACGGCGCGGTCGGAAGCGGCGGCGTAGCGTTTTATTTTTTCCAACATTCGGTGACTGCCCAACACTTTTTCTGCCGAATGTTCGCCCTCGTCTGTCACTACAGACAGTGGATAAATCGGCTCTATCGAGCGAGCCGGCTGTATCATAAGCGAAAAATCTATCAACTTTTCAAA
>JAYWGG010000279.1:0-4321 GCA_043778415.1 Saprospiraceae bacterium | reverse complement strand
TCAAAGAAGATGTAAATAAAGTAAATTTTTATGTCAATCCGGTAGTTAATTGGAATCGCTACGACGGCGTTTCGGTTGGCGCACTTATCAACACTGGTTTTTCGCTCAACAAGAATGCACAGTTTTATGCGACTCCAATGTATTCTTTCAAGTCCAAAAAATGGAACGGTACTTTTGGTACAAATTTGACTCTTCCGCTCCGCAATAAGATGATTGAGCAGTTGAATTTTAATGCCCGTTCTACAGATTTTTCTTATAATTATGACAAGGATTACAAATTTTATGACCGATATACGAGGGCTCAACTTGGCGTTTCTTCGACCCTTCGTGCGAGTCTGAACAGTTCGTTTCGGCACCAATTCGGCTACCGTTTTGTAGGCGTGGAGCAAAACTATGGCGTGGGAGATAGCTTCGCGGACTTGAAATACCACATCGAAACGAGCCGACACAATGTCCACGAATTTCAATATACTTTTACCAATCGCTTTGTTTTGAATCCCGCAGTGGTGAAGCTGACGGCGCAATTTAGCAAACAATTTACTCGCCTGACGGCTGACTGGAAGCAGGATTTCGTGTTGGGAGAGGCGATGCGCGGCACGCCCAAAATATTTGAAAAAGCGAGCCGCTTGGTAGTTTCTTTCCACGCTTTTGCAGGTATATTGCCGCCGCTTGGAGTGGGTTTTACGAGACCCAATGTGAATTTTACTTTGAGCGGCAAAGGAAACGGCAACGTTCCGCTCTACCAAACGGACTATCTTTTTGAGGAATCTTTGTTGGGACGGAGCGACAGAACTGGTCTGTGGTCGCAGCAAATTTTTCAGCGCGATGCGAATTTGAAGACATTGAGCAATATCGGAATCAGTGCGGAGTGGATGACGGGCGCAGGCGCGGCGGTGACTTTACCGCTTCCTTTTCCTGTGCGTGCCTACTTTGATGCCGCCGTATCTCCCACTTTGAGTGGGTCGCCGCAGTTGTTGTATTCGGGGGGTGTTGCTTTTACGCCGATTCGCGATGTGCTTGAGATTTATTTTCCGTTGCTCAACAGCAAAGAAATTGACACTAATCTGAACCTTCAGTTTCGTGAAAAATATTCCAAGCGCATCACTTTTTTACTCAATCTGAACGCTTTGAACCCGTTTGGGACACAAAAGACGGTTTTTGATTTTTAAAGTCCAGTCAGTTCGCGCACTTCCTTGATGGTTTGCTGCGCCACTTTCCGAATTTGTGCCGAAGAGGCGCGGATTTGTTGCTCCACCTCGCCGCGACGTGCGTTCAGGTCATCTAATTTTGCTTTGAACGGCTCGATGAGGTGGAGCAAACTTTCTCCGACTTCGCCTTTGAGCGCGCCATATTGCAGTTTTTCTGCCAAAAAATCTTCTTTCAGTCGGTCGTGTGCGTCCATATTGCCGCAGGCGCGGAGCAACTCGAATAAATTTTTTACGCCAGCACTCATTTCACCTTTGGCGGTTTCGCCCGAATCTGTGACGGCGGTTTTCACTTGTTTTTTTACTTTTTCGGCTTCGCCAAAAAGATTGACGTAGTGTTTTTCGCCCAAACTTTTGCTCATTTTTTTGCTGGGGTCTGCGAGAGAAAGCAATTTTGGGACTTCTGTGAACAGCGGCGCAGGATGCACAAAATAGTCTTGCTCGGGGCTAAACATTTTATTGAACCGAGCGGCAATATTGCGCGAAAGCTCCAAATGTTGCTCTTGGTCTTTCCCAACGGGAACAAAATCGGCGTGATAAATCAATATATCCGCAGCTTGGAGGACGGGATACGAAAACAAACCCGACGAAATAAATGCCTGATTGTCTTTCTCCTCCAACTGGTCTTTTTTGTCTTTGAATTGTGTCATTTTTGACAATTCTCCCTGCGACGTGACGCACGAAAGCACCCAACTCAACTCAACGTGTTCGGGGACGAGCGACTGTACGAACAGGTTTTCCGCTTTCACGCCACAAGCGAGCAGTTGGCGAACCATCTTCCAAGTATTTTCGCGCAACTCGGCGGCTCGGTAGGGCATCGTCATGGAGTGATAGTCCACCACGCCATATTTACAGTCGTAACTCTGCTGCAAATCCACCCAATTTTTGATTGCTCCAAAATAGTTGCCGAGATGAATATCGCCAGTGGGTTGGATACAAGAAAGCACTTTTTTCATAAAACTAAAAACTAAAAACTAATTAGATATTTCTTATTATTTGTTTTGCTCTTTTCGCCGATTGATATTCGACATCTAAACTGTCGGACAAGTTTTTTTCTATTTTGATATTAGATTCTGCCACAAAACCGTCGTATATAACGCCTTCTTTGTGCCGAATGAGCGTCATAGTGATTATTTTGGAAATAGAACCCAGCATATTGTGAAAAGGAGTTCCCAACGCCTTCACAGAATAAAATTTTTTGTCGTCAATGTTGTAAAAAACCGTACTTTTCGCCAAGTAGCGAAACACTACGAAGTCGGCAGAAACCTTTACTTTCAAGCCGTTCAGAATGACTATTTGCGCCACCGTCAGCGTGTTAGAAAACTCAAAAACATAGTCGTCTATGTATTTACTGTTGCTATTCAACGCGTTGCGACAAAGCAGTTTTATTTCCAAATCCGTTGGATAGAAGGTGTCGAAGGTAGTTTCGGGTAGAAGAATCGAAGTTTTTTTACCTACATAATAGAGTAGATGCAGATGGATTTTTATAAATTCTTCGTAGCTGCGCGGAGAAAGTAGCATATTAAAATGATTTTTTTTGCAAAAATAGTCATTTTATTTGCTTTGTGAAATATTTTTAGAACTAAAATGCAGCGATAGCCGAAATTTCTACACTCACAAATCGCGGTAAATTTGCAACTTCTACCAACTCCCGAGCTGGAGCATTTTCTTCCCTAAAATATTGTCTATACACGGCGTTGATGCGCCCAAACATTTTCATGTCCTTCACGAAGACGGAGCATTTTAGTACGTTGTCAAAAGTCAATCCTGCGGCAGTCAGGATAGCCTCCATATTTTTCATTACCTGATGAGTTTCGGCTTCGATGTCCTCCGTCACCAACTCTCCTGTGACTGGGTGCAGGGCGATTTGTCCCGACATATACAGTACGCCGTTATGGGCAGTGGCTTGGTTGTAAGCCCCAATCGGTGCGGGCGCGCGGTCGGTGCGAATGATTGTTTTCATCGAAAATAAAATTTAAAAAAACCATAAAAAGCCCCTCACGAGCGAATACACATGAGGAGCTTTGATATTTTTGTAGAGTTGCCGACGGCAGCCCTGCGTTTTCTAATCTTCGGAAGCCGACTCGGCACTTGGGATTACGACTTTACCTCTGTAGTAAAGTGCGCCTTCGTGCGTGTAGGCTTGGTGGTAAATGTGCGTTTCGCCTGTTGTTTTACAGGTTGCTAATTGCGGCATTTCAGCATGGTCGTGCGTGCGGCGTTGTCTTTTTCTCTGCTTGGAATGTCGTGTCCTTGGATTTGGCATCGTATTAAATTTTTAAAATTCTTTTATTTTTTCACTTTAAAGAACCTTCTGAATACATTTCTGAATGTGTCAAAAAGCTCAATTTTCGTTCCATTTTTTTAGCTCTCTCCACACCGAATCGTCGGGCGGCGGAGCATCTTGATTTTCCTCGCTGTCGTAATTTTGTTGGGCGATGTATGCCAACATTTTGGAGTCGCAAGGAGCTTTTTCGCCTTCTTTTTGGCAGTCGTAAACGTTTACGAGCGGCAACGATAGGCAAATGTATTCATAAATGAATTTTGCGACGTTGAGTTCGTGCGTTTCGGGCGTTATAAAAACCACTTCGCCGTCTTCATCTTTTTCTTCTGCGGAATACTTGATGATGAGCTGCTCGGAGCCTTCTATGGGCAGCCAAATTTCTGCCAAACATCGGTCGCAATCCACTTTTACTTTCCCCGAAAAATCGAATTTCAACACCAATATATCGTGGCGTTTGTCAAACTCTAAAGCTACTTGAAAGTCTTTGCCATGCTGGACGAGCGTGTTTTCAAATTGACCGAAAAAATCATCTTCCAGCTCAAACTGAAAATGTTGAGTGCCGATTTTTAGCCCAAAAACAGGTAGTTCGTATTGAAGAAAAGGCTTTTTCACTTTGAGTGATTTTTAAAATTCGGACGCAAAGGTACGATTTTTTTGTTTTTATTCTATTTTTTTAGAAAAATAATGAATAAAAATAAATTTATTTGATGTAAGTAACGCGTCCAAAATAAAGGACTGTATTCTCACTTGTCTTTTGCGCCAAAACTGCGTTAGATTTTCGTTACAATGCAAAGGCATTGCGCCTCAAATCTGCCTTGTTTTGACCCAAAAT
>JAYWGG010000278.1:0-14747 GCA_043778415.1 Saprospiraceae bacterium | reverse complement strand
AATACAAGTAAACATTATCAATTTAAAATAAATCAATATTATATGAAATCTTATTTTTTAGCCGCCTTTATGTTTTTGAGTTCTTTCTCTGCAATGGCTAATGCAATCAATCCAGAAGGAAACAACCCCAAAAGTAATGTCACAGAATCTAAACTGTCAGCCCGCGAACAACTTGAAATGAAGCTGGTAAATAATGCTTGGAAAAAAGCAGATTGGAACGTGGCAGAACAAAATTTGGGTACAACAACTTTTTTCTTCAATAATTTTGGAACGGTCGAAATGATTTCCGCTACCGAAAATGACAATCTCGTTTATAAAACCAAAAAATGGCGCATCGAAAGCAATAAAGATGCAATGTATTTGGTGTTGAGCGAAATCAAACCGAGCGGAGTCGTAGAGCTTTTCAAAATGGAAGAAACTCGTACTGGCAATCTAATGCTTACGCCAAACGGCAGCAGCCAACAGACATTTTTGAACAGCGTCCAGACGCTGACCGAAGAAGAATTGGACTTGCTAAAAGCTGATTTGACGGGCAGTTGGGCGCACATCGGCTATCCGTTCCAAGTATCCAACGACCTTGCGCCTTGCGGCACAACCAAGGAAATGGACGGCTCTTTCTTGAACTACGAGTTCCGCAGCAACGGTAAATACCAACAGACGACGGGCAGCAAAGCACAGACTGCACGGGCGACGACCGGCGAATGGAACATCAGTCCAGACGGAAAATACTTGACGATGCGCAGCGAAAAAGGCGCGACTGTGGTAGCGAAAGTGAAGCAGCCAGACCCAAACCGCTTATCCATCGAGCAAGCCTTGATAACGGCAGACGGCGAAACATTGTTCTGTACCGCCAACAAAGTATTTAACTTTAAGAAACAAAATTAATCTTTTCCCTTTTCTACCAATCGAAATGTTTTCGAAACTCCACAGGAAAGTAGATTAAAGTTAGTAATAAAAGTGTGTAAGCAGTCCTCGACAAGTTCGCTCGAGGGCTGCTTTTTTTTTTGATTTTTAGGACGTGAATGAGTTTTTATGACATTCATAGCGGTTCTTGAAAATAATTTTTTTACATTTGCAACCGTTATAGAATGTATCTAAAATAAACTACTCATTTTTTCCTCATTCCTATGACTTTGTAAAATAAATAACGGCTCAAATAATTACTGAATTATTTGACAACGAATAAGTTACATCGCAAATTTATCTAAATGAATTCTTTTAAAACACTCAACAATCTTACGGGAGGATTGGTTTTCTTAATCGCTTTTATCGTAATGTGTTTTTCGGTAGAGTCGTCGGGCAGTCTTTGGGATTGCGGCGAGTTTGTTTCGGGGGCGTTCAAGCTCCAAGTAGTGCACCCGCCGGGCGCGCCTTTGTTCCTTTTGGTGGGGCGTATATTTACGATGTTCGCCGAGTTGTTTTCTAAAGACCCTTCCAACATCGCTTTTTCTGTCAATCTCATGTCCGGAATGTGCAACGCGCTGACCGCTATGTTTGTCTGTTGGTCTGCCGTTATTCTTGCCAAACTTGCTTTGGTGGGTCGCGACGGCGAGTTGGATATGCCGCAAAGTATCGCCGTTTTGGGCGGTGGCTTGGTAGCTGGTCTTTGCACTGCTTTTTGTTCGTCCATCTGGTTTTCGGCGGTAGAGGGCGAGGTGTATGCGATGTCCACTTTTTTTACGGCACTCACGGTTTGGGCGGTAATGAAGTGGTATAATTTGCCCGACAACTCTAATTCTGACCGTTGGTTGCTGTTTGCGGTCTATGCGGCTGGACTTTCTACGGGCGTTCACTTGTTGAGCTTGCTTACTTTTCCGGCGTTGGCGTTGTTTTATTATTTCAAAAAATATAAAAATCATACGTTGATTGGGGTCGGCGTGGCGTTTGCTATCGGCGTAGCGTTTATTATCGGCACTCAAACTTTAATTATCACGGGCGTTCCGAAGCTCTGGTATTGGATGGAAATGCTGACTGTCAATACATTCGGCTTGCCCGTCAATAGCGGCATCGTACCTACTTTGATGGTTTTGGTGGGTGGTTTTTTCTTTGGCTTTCGCTATGCGGCGCAAAAACAAAATGCTATTTTACAAAAAATATTAATGTCCGCTTTGCTTTTGGTCATCGGTTTTTCTACGATTGGTATTGTCGTTATCCGTGCCAATGCCAACACGCCTATCAATATGAACAATCCGTCGAACCCGATGAGTTTGTTGCCTTACATCAATCGCGAGCAATACGGCGAGCGTCCGTTGCTTTTTGGTCCGCATTTTGACGCAAAACCCAACGGAACAAAAATGGACGACCGCTACGGTTTGGCAGGCGACCACTACGAAGTGACGGGCAGAAAATTGGACTACGAATTTAAAGACGAGGACAAAATGTTGTTTCCCCGCATCGGTCACTACGAGCAGGGCAGACCGCAGCAGCACCGACTTTGGATGGGCAACCGACAAGGCGTGCCAACACAAGCCGATAATATGCACTTTTTTTTCCAGTACCAAGTAGGCTGGATGTACTGGCGGTATTTTATGTGGAATTTTGTGGGTCGGCAGAATGGCGAGCAAGGCTACTATCCGTGGGATTTGGCAAACGGTCATTGGCTTTCGGGCATCAATGCGGTAGATAATGCCATGCTTTACAACCAAGACCAAATCACGAACACGATGAAAAAAAGTCCAGCGAGGAATACCTACTATTTTCTTCCATTGATTTTTGGCTTGTTGGGTATGTTTTTTCACTTCCGAAAGAGCAAGGAAGATTTCGCGGGATTGCTCGGTTTATTCATCATTACAGGCTTGGGAATTATCATTTACTCCAATCAACCACCCAACGAGCCACGCGAGCGCGACTATGTTTTGGTAGGTTCATTTTTTACGTTCTGTATTTGGATTGGTCTGGGAGCAGTCGCAGTATTTGATTTCCTTTGGAATCGTATGAAATTGACCAATATTGCTTCGCCGATATTGGCGATAGCGCTGGCGTTGTCGGCTCCAATCGTGATGGGTTTTCAGAACTACGACGACCACAGCCGCCGTGGGCATTACGCCACGCGGGACTATGCAGCTAATTTTTTGGTTTCTTGCGATAAAGACGCTATTATTTTTACTTACGGCGACAATGATACTTATCCACTTTGGTACGCCCAAGAGGTCGAAAATATCCGTCCCGACGTGCGAGTAGTCAATTTGAGTTTGATAGCAGTAGATTGGTACATCAACCAACTTCGGCGCAAGATAAACGAGTCCCCAGCTATAAAAATGACGATTCCAGAAGATGCGTATCGTGGCTTCCGCCGCGACCAAATCCCGTATTACGCCCCCAACGGCGAGCGCGAAATGAGCATCATGGACGCTATCAAGTTCATCGGTGGCAACAATAAAGTGAGCGGTAGCGGAGTTGAGTTTGAAAGTTTTTTGCCTTCTACCGATTTGTATATTCCTGTAGATGTAGCAAAAGCGCGTGCCAATGGCTACGCGACGGCGAAAGACAGCGTGCTTTCCAAAGTCAGCTTTTCGCTCGGCAAGCGCAACAGCATCATCAAAGACGACATCGCTATTTTGGACATTGTAGCCACCAACGCATTCGAGCGTCCGATTTATTGGGCGGTTACTTGCCGTCAGGAAAAAATGATGGGTTTGCAGGATTTTACGCAACTCGAAGGAATGGGACTCAAATTAGTGCCTTTCAAAACCCCGAGCGACCAACAATACGGTTTGGTGGGCAACGGAAAAGTAAACGTAGATAAGACCTACGACATCGTGATGAACCGTTGGAAATGGGGCAATTTTGACAAAATAGAAACGTATGTAGATAAAAGCTATATGCCGAGTATCCAAGCGATGCGCCTCATTATCTTGCGCACGGCTCGCGAAGCAGCAGTAGAGGGCGACAAAAAGAAAGCGGTAGATTTGATTGACAAATATTTTGAGTCTTTCCCGCACAAAAATTTTCCTTATGATTACAGTGCGTTTTATATGCTGACCGTATATGTGCAAGCCGACGCTTACGAAAAGGCAAAACCACATCTGAAAATTTTGGAAAATGAACTTTTAGAGCAATTCAAATTCTATAATTCACTCGACCCGAAGGATTTACAATCGGGCTTTGAGCAGGATTACGGAATGTCGGCTCGCACCAAAGACGATATGATAAAACTCGTCGAGCAAGCCAAAGACGTGGATTATGCGAAAGAATTGAAAGAAAAGTTTGCTCCATATTCATCAGACAAAAAGCCGAATTAATATGTGTAGAAAAACGCCTTCAATTTTTTTGGAGGCGTTTTTTTATATGGAACGCGGATAAGGAATGTATCTAAAATAAATTACTTATTTTTTCTTCATTCCTAAAATAGAATAATTTACGGCACGCAAAGTAAAAAAAACCCAAAATGAAACTTAAAACCATTCTTGTGGACGACGAAGTAGCTTGCACCAGCACTTTGAAGATAGAATTAGAAGCGTATTGCCCAGACGTTGAGGTGATTCTGACGTTCAACGACCCTGACGAAGCGATTATTTTTTTGCAAAAAAATCAAGTAGATATTTTATTTCTCGACATAGAAATGGGCGTAATGACGGGTTTCGATTTGCTCAACAAACTAAAAAATATCAGCTTTGAAGTAGTATTTGTTACCGCGTATGACAACTATGCGGTCAAAGCATTTGAGTATTGCGCCGTAGATTATTTGATAAAACCCGTCATGAAATACCGCCTCATAGAAGCGGTAGAAAAAATCATGAAAAAACGGGATAGCCCAACGCCCAATACCCTGAAAATGAACCTTTTACAGAGTAGTTTGCAGTCCATTCAGCAGCAACTCCCTACTATTCCTATCCCTACCGCAGACGGATTGGAACTCATCAGGATAGACGAAATCGTGTACATCGAAGCCGACGGCAACTACACGACGATTTTCATGAAAACAGCCAAAGAGCAATACTGTGTGTCCAAGTCGCTCAAAGAAATAGAAGGACTTTTATCGGGGCGAAATTTTATACGCACCCACAACTCGTTCATTGTCAATCCTTTATACATCAAAAAATATGTGCGGGGTTCGGGCGGCTACCTCATTATGTCCAACGGCGCAAGCGTAGATGTGTCGCGTGCAAACAAGGATAAAGTGATTGAAGCGTTGGGAGCATAGAAAATATCGAATATCGAACAAGGAATGTCGAATGTTGAAGGAATACAGCATCGAAAATACACGCGGAACATTCGATATTCGTTGTTCAAAAATTCGATTGTTCAAAAAACGCCCAACTATACACCCAAACGCACCAACTATACACTCGCACTTTCCCAACACCCGTATTTTCACCTATCTTTGACAGATGAAATCAAAAATATTACTTTGTAACGTATTGATTTTATTTGCTTTATGTGCTGCAAATGGACAATCTAAAAGAGCTTTGGGTTCTTTTGATGTGCCGCACTGTGTCAATTTGACGACCCGCGAAGGTTTGGTTTCGCCTATTTCGCAAGCATTAGCGCAAGACCGACAGGGCTACATTTGGATTGGCTCCAACGATGGTTTGACTCGGTACGACGGTAAAAATTGTAAATCGTTTTTGCACAAAAGCGAGGACAGCACGTCTTTGGACGCTAATTATTTCAATGACCTCGAAGCCGATGCGGAAGGACGAGTTTGGTGCGCTACGATTGGCGGACTTGACGCGTACTTGCCTGACAGACAACAGTTTAAACATTATACAAAAAATATTTCGGGGACTTACGTCAAGTGTCTTTTGAATGAAAACAGCGATTGGATTTGGGTCGGAACGATGAACCGAGATGCACACGCTGGCGGCGGTCTGAATCTCCTCAATAAACGAACTGGCGAACACGGATACTGGAAAGTTACGGCAGAAAAAAACGATTTTTCCTTCAAACACAACTCCGTAACGGCTTTGGCGAAGGACAAAAATAATCCGAATTGGCTTTGGGTAAGTACCGAATCTGGCGTGGCTTTGTTCGATATTTCGCAGTTTCGGTTCATCAATTTTTGGCGCGTGCCTGCTATGGATTTGGCGCAGTATCAGTATGTTACGAGTATTTTGCCGCAGGAAGACGGCTCGCTTTGGGTCGGTTGTTGGGCGTTGGGATTGTATCATTTTTTTCCTCAAAAAAGCACTTGGGAATATGTAGAAATCAAGCCCGACATCAAGGATAAGTTCAGGATTGTGACTTCTATCGCCCGAAAATCGGCTACCGAGATTTGGGTCGGCACACAATACGGTATTCATTTTTTGGACAAAAAAACACTAAAACCTACGCTTTGGGAACACGATAATCGCGACGCGGAAAGTGTGTTGGGTTACTTGGTTTGGGATATTTTGGAAGATAAAAGTGGCATCGCTTGGTTCGCTTTGGACAGCGGCGTGAGCCGTTGGGACAAGCGACAAGACCTTTTTCGTTTTTTTCGGGCGGACGTAAAACAAAAACTTAACAGCAACATTTATGCCATCACGGGGATTGCGGAAGATACAGCCAGACGCGTTTTTGATATGACAGTTGGTAGCGGAGAAAATATATATTCTATTGATTATCAAGATAATACGTCTGATGTTACTTATTTTTTTCCTTGGAAAAATAAAAAACAAGAACCTCGTTTTTTCGACGGAATAGTGAGCGACAAATATGGCAGGCAATGGCTGATGTCGCAAAATGAAATTTTTATAAAAGTAAAAAATAAAATTATAGCTTACAGACCGCCTTTTCTGGCTGAAAAAATTCCCAAAACGATGACCGTAAAGTCATTGCAAACAGACGAGCAAGGCAATATTTGGGCAGTCGGGCAGGACGATTTTTTTTATTTTAATCCCGACAAACAAACGTTCAGATATTACAATATAAAAGCGTACTACCTGCCGAATGTCAAGCCGAATGATTTTATTTCGAGGCTGCTGCCCGACGGAAAAGGAAATGCCTACGCCACGACTTCTTCGGGTTTGATTGTGGCGCAGGGCGATTTTTTGAAGCAATATATCTTGTTTGATAATCCTGAAAGCCCTTTGAATACTTTGCGTTCAGTAGCGTTTGCGGAAGACGAAAAATTGTGGTTAATCGCTGCCAATCAAGGCGTTGTGAAATGTCAAATCAAGGAAAATCACCTCGAAATGGAAAAAAATAACAACGGAAGTTATTTTTTTTTGGAGGGAAATATCCAAGATATTATGACGGACAACGAAAAAAATATTTGGGCAGCAACTGCCAAAAGTATCCTTTTTTATAACCCAAAGAACCGACAACTGCTCACTTTTGACGACACGCACGGTCTGACGAAAGGCAAAACACCTGCGGTGCAAGGAGGCAAAATTTTTACAAAAACTGCATCGGGAAAAATATTTTTTCCGACCAATTACAACAGGTTGGCGTGGTTTCGTCCGTCCGAAATTATTGTCAAAACCGAGCCAAAGCCGAGCGTTTATTTTGACGGTTTTAAGGTTTTTGACAAAGATTTGAGTCCACAAAAGTCGCTGCATTTCCCCGACAAGGTGCAACTCACCTACAAAGAAAATTTCTTTAGCATCGCTTATTCCGCCGTGCATTTTAGCAACGCCCAGAACGTAAAATACGCTTACAAATTGGACGGAATTGACGCGAATTGGATAGCGACGCAAGGCGAAACCGCTAACTATACCAACATCAAAGGCGGCAACTATGCCTTTCATTTGAAAGCCAAAAATACGACGGGGGTTTGGAGCGAAGAGCGCGTTTTGAACATTTCGATAGAGCCTCCTTTTTGGGAAAAATGGTGGTTTTATTTGGGTGTTTTTTTATTTTTGAGTGCTTGTTTTTATGGATTTTATAAGTACAGAATTTCGCAAATCAACGAAAAATCGCGGATAGAAAAATTGGCGATGCAAAGCGAAGTAAAAGCACTTCGGGCGCAAATGAACCCGCATTTTATGTTCAACGCCCTCAACTCTGTGAAAAGTTATGTTTTGGGAAATCAGCCTTTGAAGGCTTCCGAATATTTGAGCAATTTTGCTTATTTGTTGCGCCAGACTTTGCAGCAGTCGCGCGAGCATACCGTCACGCTTCGCGGAGATTTGGAAACCGTAAAACTCTATGTGGAAATGGAGCAAATGCGCTTTCAGGAAACTTTTAGTGTGGTGTACGAAATTGCGGAAGACGTTGATTTAGAGCAAGTTATGATACCGCCGATGCTGTCGCAGCCCTACATCGAGAATGCTATCAAACACGGTTTGCCTGCCCGAAAAAAAGAGGGAATTTTGACCATTTCGGTACAATATGCGGACGAGAAACAAGAAGAAATTTTGTACTGCATCGAAGACAACGGCGTTGGAAGGAAAACGACTTCTGCCGAAAAAAATCCGCAACACAAATCACTCGGAATGGTAATCACACAGGAGCGGATAGATATTCACAACCAACTGAATAACAACAAGTTAGATGTAAAAATTATTGACAAAAAAGACGAAAACGGAGCAGCGATTGGCACAAAAGTAGTGCTGAATCTCGCACTTTCGTGAGGATTTTATTTACGAAAAAATCTCATTCAAGTCCATTTCTATATCCAAAATTTCGTCTTTCAAAATACCTTTACTAAACATCTGAAAATCGTAGGGCGAATTATAAACAGCAATAGACTGCAAACTCGGCACGACGAGCCACGCAGATTTAACGCCTTTTAGGAAGTAACGTTCTGCCTTGTCGCTCAACTCTTGAATACCTTGCGTAGGCGACAAAATTTCGATTACACCAAGCGGAACATTCGTTATTTTGATTTCATCGTGAAAAAAATCAATGTCCATTTTTGGAAAAATAGCCAAGTCGGGCGTTGAACTCCAATCTTCTAATTCAAGTGAAATCTCGCTCATAAAGCGATATTTTTTACGATAATTCATAAAAAATAAACCACTTAAATTATTTTGAATGACAGAATGATTTTTACTCGGCATGGCTTTTCCTCTTTCAAGTTCGTAATCTGCGGAAGGATTAACTGGCAATGTTGTTTCCATAAAATAATTTTATTTTTTACAAAAATAGTATCTTTACTTTCAAATTCCAAACAAATGAAAAAAACTATCCTTTTTATCGCTTTGATAGCCTCCATTTCGCCGCTTTTTGCTCAAAAAGATGTGTGCGAAAAAATCGGAATGAACCTTTTTGATGTAAATTATTGGAGCAGAGAAGTTCCTTTTTCCAACCTGATGATGCAAGCCGCGCCGTGGACAAGTGCCGCGTCGGACTGGCAATCTGGGCAGCTCGGCGACAACACAGGCGTAGGCAATCTGCTCCAATTAGATGCCAACGGCTATCCTACTTTTTTGCCACAAACGATAGCCGGGCAAACCAAAAATCAGCTCGCAAAAACGACTGTTGCTTGGCAAAATGGCGGTATTTTGCCCGAAGGAATCTACACTTTACTGTATGAAGGCGAGGGCGAAATAGAACCCTACGGCTTCGACGACATCACTATTTTGAGTAAGACAAACAGAAAAATTGTCTTTTATTTGAAGCCTTTTCAGAAGCCGACCAAGCCCGACGACAGTGGCGCGCTTGGCGTAATCGTTCGTAAGTCATCGATAGGCAATAATATACGAAATATTAGAGTTTTGCTGCCCAACGTGAGAGAAACCGATGCCGATTATCCTTTCAATCCTTACTTTTTAGCGAAGCTAAAACCGTTCAAAACTATCCGTTTTATGAACTGGAATGCTGCGTACTGGAGCGAAGAGCGCGCTTGGGCAGACCGCCGCGAGCCAACTTATTTTACACAATTCAACGATGCGGACAAGGACTGGAAAAACTTTGGCGGCAACACCAAGCGCAGCGTTTCTTACGAATATCAAGTAAAATTATGCAATATTTTGGACCGCGATATGTGGCTCAATCTTCCCTTCGGCGCGGACAGCAATTATGTCGGTCAGGTGGCAAAAATCGTAAAAGATGGTTTGAAGCCGAGCCTCCGCGTGTATATCGAATACGGAAATGAGGTCTGGAACAGCGAGGGCGCATTTGAAAAACAGTATGATTTTGTGGAACAAAACGCGCCTTTGGACTTACAAAATATGAGCCAGCAGTATCGCTACGCTTATTTTTCAAACAAAGTTTTCAAGGCTTTTGCTGCGTACCAGAACTCACAAAATCCTGTCGTTCAGCGAGTACTATCGGGACAACAAGCCGATAAAAGCGTTATGGAACGTGCTATCCAAGGTCTGGCGTTCATCAATGCCGCAGGGCAGTTTGATGTGGGAAGTGTCACAGCCTACAGTTATGTGAGTGATGCCAAGTTGGCGGACTTGACGGCTTCTGCCACAGTGAGTGATATTGCAAGGATTGTGCGGGAGGGAATCGCTGAAAGCGTCAATTATATTAAAGAAAATAATGATATATTAGCTGCTGAAAATAAGCCGCTTATGGAATACGAAGGCGCGCTAAATCTATACACCAACGAAAATCAAGTGTATCACAAGGCAGCCGTAGCGTTCCTACAAGATACGAGCGCGTACCATATTTACAAAGAATTTTTGGAGCAAGTAATGGCTTTGCCCAACCTCAAACAGTACATGGCTTTTGTGCTGGCAGACGGCGGCGTGAACAACGATGCGCCTTTTGCGCACCTCCAAAATATCTTCCAAGACGGGTGCAATCAACTGAAATACAAGGCTTTGTTGGAAGCTGGCGGTGTGGATTGTGCGGCAACAAACAAGCCCAATCAAAACGCGGAAGAGCCTTTCGGAAAGATTACGCTTTTTCCTAATCCGACCGATGGTTTGCTGCACTTGATTTTTGAGAAAGAAGGTGAAAAACCACTCGAAATTTTTGATAATTCGGGCAGAGTATTATTGATGAAAAATATCTATCAGCGAGAAGAAACCATTGATTTGCAAGACCTAACAAGAGGCATTTATTTTATAAAAATAGGAAAACAGAGTTTTAGAGTGGCGAGAATGTAAAAAAGAACGTTACCCCAAAAAATATTACCAAAAAAAAAGCGTTGCTGGCCTCTTTGAGGAATGAAGAGAAAATAAGGTACTGAATATTGTGACGTAGAATTTTGGGTCAAAACAAGGCAGAATACAGTGACTTATTTTGGACGCGTTCCTGAGTGTCGGCAATGCTTTTTTTGTATAAAAAATGTACCTAAAAATAAACTACTTATTTTTTCCTCATTCCTTAGTGTGTAGTGTGTTAGCAAATCTTATTTTTCCAAAAAAAATAAATACAAAAAAATGGCAGCGACATCTTTATGCCACCGCCATTCGTATTGAAACTCACTCTATTTCCTAATTGGTGTTGCAGCAAAAATCTTTGCCACAAAAAAAAGAACTTAAATTACCTCTACATAACCAGCCATCGAATGACCTTCGCCATCTTCGAGCCAGTAGAGATAAGTGCCAACGGGAATTTTTTTGTCACCGTCCGCCCTACCTTTCCACTCATTTCGATACCCGTGCTTTCTAAATATTTCCGCACCTGATTGGTCAAAAATCCGTAAGTCATTGTTCGGAAATTGCTCAATACCCTCCACCTTAAAAGATTCTTTGTCGGCAGCAAACGTCGTATGAATCCATATCTTGTCGTTGGTAGCCGCAAGTGCTGCATTCGGCTGGTCGGTGTCCACCACCGTCACCGTAAGGCAAGTCGTATCTCGCCCGCCAGTGCGGTCGGAAGCTACGAAGCAAACTCGCTCCGTGCCGACCGATTGAGTACGACATCGGACACTCCGTGTGTCAAACATAATACTGAACCGAGCGACTTCCCTTTCGGAGTTAAACCCTTGATTTACAAGCTGTTCGATACGGACTACCTCGCCGTGCAACGAAGAAGTATCCAACGCAAAAACCCGCGTTTGTCCCAATAAAATCTGTTGTGGAGAGGAAGGCACCCCGCCAGAGAGGTGCAAAAACTGATGATTGATAGTGTTTGTGTTATTTGTCTTGTGTTTTGTCAAAAGCCCCGCAAGATGAGATGACGGGCGCAAAAAAGAGGAATAGGAGGAAACCCCGTCTGCCCAAATGGGCGCAGGAATTGTCAGAAGTCCGCAGGTGGCGGTCGCCGCCAAAAAATTAGAAATTTTTTGACGCAACATAGATTTTCCACTTGCTATAGGAATAGTGTTGAAACCGAAAGAGAATTCGCCTTTTGGCGAAGATACGGACGAAGTCCGTTGTACTCGTGTGAGAAAATTATTTTCCATCGAAAAAGTCGCTATTTAGTGTTTGTTTTTCTTCTTCGTGGAGAAGAAAAGTATTTTTATTCTGAATAGCTTTTGTGCGGAAAAATTTGCGTTGGGTCTGTATCTCGTGTTTTGTGATGCAAATATGGAGGCATTTTTGGGGCGGAGCAAACGCTGTTTTCCCGATTTGTGACAGTGTATTTTAGGTATTTTTAAGAAAATTATTTGTAAGAAGTTGAAAATTAATTTATCTTTTGCTCTAATTCACCGCCCGTTGAGTTTGTCTTTTAGACATTTTAGGACGAATATTTTAAAGGACTGTCAAGAATTAGAGCCTAATTTGAGCAGTCCTTTTGGATTAATTAATTCCATAAAACGATATTTTAAAAATTAATCGGTTTTTGTGACATTTTTTATGAAAAAGTAAATAAATTTTTCTTGCACCGAAATTCCCACCTTTCCACTAAATGAACCCAAAATACGGCTGCATTTTACGGTCGCAGCAACAAATAAAAATTATTTTTAAAAAATTTGAAAATAATTTTTGTTGTATCTAATTGATTTTCAAATAGTTAGCAAAAAAATAATAAATAGTACCTTTCTAAAAATAGTACTATGTATTGCAAAGTACTATTTTTTACCATACCTTTGCACCATGACATTAAAATTAGAAAATACTCAAGCACAGATGAGAAAAGGAGTACTCGAATTGTGTATCCTTGCTATCATCGCCGAGCGGGAGGCTTACCCGTCGGATATTATCGAAAAACTCAAGTCTGCACAGTTGATTGTAGTGGAGGGCACGCTTTATCCGTTGCTTACGCGCCTCAAAGACGCGGGACTGCTGGATTATCGCTGGGAGGAATCCCGCTCTGGTCCGCCCCGAAAATATTATTTTTTGACCGATGTAGGCAAAGAATTTTTGTTGGGCTTGACCGAAAGCTGGCAACAGCTCGTCCAAGCGGTAGCGCAGCTCGCACCGCACACGATAAAGAATGGCTGATAGCGTTTTTAGTTGTCATAAATTGTCGAAAATCAATGATTTATGACCTTCAATACATAGTATTTACTCTAATTGTCATTTCTTATATTTTTTTAAAATATTTTTCAAAAAAATTTTCAATCAAAACCAAATCATGAATAAAGTCTTAAACATCAATTTGGGCGGCTACGCCTTCACTATTGACGAAGACGCTTTTGCGGCTCTCAATCAATACCTGCAAACACTCCGCACGCACTTCCAACACTCGGACGGCTGCGAGGAAATTATGAGCGACATCGAATCCCGAATGGCGGAGCTGGTGCAAGAAAAACTCAACGGGCGACCGATTGTAGATGCCAAAAACGTCCAAGCCGCTATCAGCGTCATGGGAACGCCCGAAGATTTTGGCGCAGCCAACCACGAGCCGTCGTCGGACGCGACGCAAGAAGCGGACAGCAAAGGACAGAAAAAAGAATACTCGACGGGCAAACGTCTGTTTCGTGACCCCGAAAATAAAGTCGTCGGCGGCGTTTGTGCGGGGATTGCGTCCTATTTTGGCATCGCCGACCCATTTTGGGTGCGCTTGGGTTTTGCTGCTGCGTTCTTCACTTTTGGTATTGGCGGACCGCTTTATATTTTGCTGATGCTCATTATGCCGAAAGCTAAAACTGCCAGCGACCGTTTGGCGATGCGCGGCGAGCCAGTCAATGCGTCCAATATTGCTAAAATAATTGACGAAAGCGTGGGCAATTTGTCCCAAAAAATTTCAGAGTTCAGCGAAGAATTTACGGGCAAGAACTCAACTAACAAAACATACGGAAATAAATTTCGACAGACGACGGAAGAAAGTTTTTCTACCATCGGCGATGCTATCTTGACCGCTTTTCACGGTGTCGGGAGCGTGCTGCGCCCTGTCGTCATTGTAGTCGGAGCGATATTGGTACTTGCGTTGGCGGCATTTTGGATTTCGCTGATGGTCGGATTTTTCTACTCGATGCCTGTGGTGCAGTACGTTATCGGCTCGCGCGCGCTCTCGTTTTTGACTTTGTTCAATATGGCGGTGCTTGTGGGAGTCCCAGTTTCGGCGTTGGTGTTGAGGTTTGTCCGTTTGTTTGTCCCGATACAGTTTAATAATTACTGGTGGGCAGGTTTGGGCGGCTTTTGGCTCGTCAATTTATTGAGTTTGGGCTTGATGGGCTTTTCGGTAGCCCGCAATTTTCGGGGCGACACCTCCGACACGCAGGAAATTAGATTAGAAAATATGACTTCCGATACCTTGAACCTTAACGTATTGGAGTCTTCTAACGACCGATTTTCATTTTTAAAATTTGGTAATTTACACATTGACGGGGACTCTTTGACCGATATGGACGTATCGCTGCGAATTGTGAGAAGTGAGGATAAAAATTTTCGTCTCATACAGACCAATTCCGCTCGAAGTGCCAGCACCCAAGATGCCTACCAACTGATTCGGCAGATGGACTACCGCAGCACTTTTAGCGGAAATACTTTGACGCTTCCTGACGGATTTGGGATACCAAAAGGCGGAAAATATCGGGTGCAAAAAGTAGATTTGGTGCTGGAAGTCCCCGAAGGCAAATACGTCCGATTGGGACA
>JAYWGG010000277.1:0-14958 GCA_043778415.1 Saprospiraceae bacterium | reverse complement strand
ACAACGCTTTAACCCAAAACTGCTTTTTGTATTTTATTTTTTTAATTATTAAATTTTTAAATCATGCAATTAGTTATTTCAAAAACAACCTTAAATCATACCCCAACACATATTATGAAAAATAATATATGGGGGGGGGTAAAACTCTTTCTTTTTATGCTTTCACTCCTATCAACAGTTGAGATGAAAGCACAAAGTTTCGAAAATTGCTCAATGCCAAATGGAGTGTCTTCCATTGTACCTTTCGTTAATAAACGAAACCTGAATCATGTTGATGGTTGTGACAATTTTAATCTTAACAATGGAACATTGCCAGTCACAGGTTGCAACAATTACAGAAACTATGCGCCATTTAGACCAAATGAAACGCCGATTAAAACACTTCGTTTAGTCTTTCATGTTTTTCAAAAAGATGATGGTACTGTAAATTTTCAAAATACTCCTGTGGATATTGCTCGGATTGACCAAGTAGTAAATCGTGTGAATTTTTTGTATCAAAATAATCTTGCGCCGGACCAACCAGTAAGTTCTTGTGCTTATTTTTCTTTACCTAAAAATTTTTAAATCATGAAAAAAATAATTTTTTCACTCATCATAGTCTTTATCCACACAGCTTTATTTTCTCAACCCTCCACTCAGTTTTGCCGAAAATATGACTTGCTCGATGGTAATTTTTTGGATTTTGGATACTTGACTTTTGCCGATAGTTTGGGTTATACGACAATGATATCCGCCTATCCCGACGGTGGCAGCCTTGCATTCTTTTTATTGAGGACGGATTTGGACGGAAACGTAGTGTGGAAGAATTTTATTCCTCCATTGGGTGGAAGCACGCCATTCCGCCACTGCTGTATCAAAGCAAGCGACAACAATTTTGTGTTATTAGTAGAAGAGTCGGTCTCAATATACCCATTCAATTATCGAATTAAGATGGCGAAAATCTCGCCAGTCGGGAATATCATTTGGGTAAAATATTTTGATAATACAGTAGGCGGGGCAAATGTTGATTTTCCGCGAACTATCATAGAAACTGCCGATGGAGGATTCTTGATAAACGCCGACGGAAATGGTTATAATGAAGACCTCGGAAATTTCCCCTTTGCAAAATTTTTGTTCAAGACAGACTCAAACGGTAATTTGCTATGGGCTAAAAATCTAAATATCAAAGCTCTTTATAACATCCAAGCGTGTTGGGGAGGCAATATGAATGTTTTGCCTGATTCTTCATATATCTTTGCTTATCAGGGAAAAACAATCGGTGAGCCAGGCAGTGATGCGGGGGGCAAGGTGGTAGTCACCAAACTCGACAAAGAAGGAAAAATGAAATGGACGAAAAAATATTTTACATTCGGCGACGATGGAAGAATTGATATTAGCACACTCCCTGACGGGTCAAGCATAGTTAGTTCTTGTAGAAAATATGGTTTCAGCTTTGCATCTTCTACTCACCTAATGAAAATTGATTCGAGTGGGAATGTGGTTTGGGAAAATCACGTGAGCGGTGATTTGAGCAATGGCATCGAACTCTCAAATGCTCCAAGTGGGCATATTATCGCGCTCAATGGGGATATTCTTATTGCTGGATACGATTTGGCAGATATAAAAAAGCGGCTTCCCAATGGAGATTCGGTCATCATCAATTCAGCAGGTAGTGAAAACGCAGCCGGTTTTTTGGGTAGATTCAGCTCCATAGATGGCAGCCTAAAATGGTATCATAAGTTTTATTTCCCTTTTGGAACAAATCCGCCAAAAGTTAATATTTTTGGTAACTCTATCTATAATTACAGCACAGAAGTAGGTCTTGCACAGGTACAAGAGCTTCCAAATCAAGACATTTTAATCACTGGTTGGGTATCAGAGCCAGCAGCACATGCTTTTGGTGGGTGGGATTCAAATACACTTTTGCTTCGTTTAGGACCTGACGGCTGTATGCCAGACCAAGACTGCAATAATTCTATGCTGCTACCAGTCCCAGAAATTACGAAAGTAAGTTTGAAGAAAGATGAGATTAGTATTTTTCCTAATCCGTCTTCTATTGGGGAACGTCTGACTGTAAAGTTTGCCAGTCCTACATCTAATGAAGGAGGCTCCGAAATCCGAGTTATAAATTTGCAAGGTCAGCTCATCTACTCCAAGATAATATCAAAGAATGAAGAAGAAACAGTTTTGGAGCTGCCCAATGCTGTGCCTCAAGGTGCTTATTTGGTGTCGTATTTGCAAAACGGTGTCATCTTATCCACTAAAAAATGGATATATATTCAGTGACCAACGGCGCAGAAACTTGGTACCAGAAAGTCATCGTGCAGCGATGAAAAGATAAAAAATACAAAAGAAGTCCCAACAAGAGCGCAGCTCTTGTTGGGACTTCTTTTTACACAATCATTGACACCGCCATTACTTCAAAAAAGGTTTCCAAAGATAAGTGTTGGGTGGTTGCGAAGAAACGGTAATTTCGGTCAGTTTAGTAGGGTGAATGAACGTCATACTTTTGCAATGCAGCGAAATAGACGCGTCAGGATTGGGGTGTTTGTAGCCGTATTTTAGGTCGCCTACTATCGGGCAGCCTAAACGCGCGAGCTGGGCTCGAATCTGGTGCGAGCGTCCAGTCTGTGGGTGGACTTCCACCAAATAGTTGCCGTCAATATCTGCGATGAGTTCGTAAGTCAGAGTAGATTTTTTAGCCAACGGGTTGCGATTGCTTACGCCGTCCAACGCTTTTGTGACATTTCTGTCGGTATCTTTTACCAAATAATGCGTCAGCGTTCCTTCAAACGGTTCGGGTCTTTCGCGGACAATCGCCCAGTACGTTTTTTTGATTTCTTGGCTCGCAAACAGCTTATTCATTCGCTCCAATGCTTTAGACGTGCGCGCAAAGACAACTACGCCACTCACAGGGCGGTCGAGCCGATGACAAACGCCCAAAAAGACTGCGCCCGGCTTGTCGTATTGGATTTTGATGTAATTTTTAACATATTCGGTGAGTGGTATATCGCCAGTTTCGTCGCCTTGCACCAAGTATCCGCTTGGTTTATTGACTGCAATAATGTGGTTGTCTTCATAGACGACTTGCAGGGATATTACGGTTTCTTTCTTTGCCATTTCTAAAATTTTTTGCAAAGATACGAAATGAATCTGGATAAAAAGGGACTATTATCGGCAGCCGTACAGATTGTGCCGCCGTCGGCGAGTATTGACGGAGTTAGGCAACGTCTTTTGTGCCTAATGCGGCTTTTGCCCTCATTTTTTCTGCCAATTCTTTGCCCAAATATCGCTCAATTCCCTCATGGACGATGTAGATAACGGGAGTCAGCAGCACTGCCATACCAGATTTGTAGAGATAATTGACTGTCCCGACTGCCAAAAAAAGTGACATACTCCAATGCTGCGGACCCAACACAAAAGCAATATATAAGACCAAAAAACTGTCTATCAGTTGCGAAAATAGGGTAGAGCCAGTCGAGCGAAGCCAGATATATTTTTCGCCAGTGACTTGTTTTATTTTATGAAAAATAAAAACGTCTAATACTTGTCCGAACAAAAAAGCGGTCAGAGAGCCGAGAATAATCCACAGTCCCTGTCCAAAAATAGCCGAAAAAGCGAGCTGCATATCGGGTACGCCATTTGCGACGTTGGTGCTGCGCCAAAATTCTGCGGGTGCCAGATTCATAGCTGCGAAAATTATCAGAAAACTGTATGTTATCAATACGATGGTAAGATTCGTAAGCAAACGAACTCCTCTGCCGCCAAAATATTCGTTGATAATATCGGTCATAATGAAGACGATGGGCCAATTTACAACGCCTGCCGAGAGCTGCAAAGAGCCAGTTTGCCCAAACAAATTCCAGTTGATAGGTTGCAATCCGAGCGTGGCTTCGAGGGCAAATATTTTTCCACCAATCATTTCGGCTACGATGGCGTTGGCGATAAAAAAACCACCCAAGATGATAAAAAGCCTTGTATCTTTGTGTTGTTTCAAGTTCAAATTCATATCACTATTTTTTTTATTTCGAGCCGCAAATATACGGATATTTTAAATTTGCTATATCTTCGTTCCAAAATATATTTAACCAATCATTTTAGTATTTTACAACCCAACTATGCAACTAATAGACGGTAATTTTATTGCACAAAAAATAAAAGCAGAAATTGCGGAAAAATCAATTTTTGTGACAAAAAAATATGGTCGTGCGCCACATTTGGCGGCAGTTTTGGTCGGCAACAATCCTGCCAGCGAGGCTTACGTCCGCAACAAGGTAAAATCGTGTTCAGAAGTGGGTTTTCGCTCAACTTTGATACGAAAAGATGCAGATATTTCGGAGTCTGAATTGCTCGAAATCATACAAAACCTCAACGAAAATCCCGATATTGACGGATTTATTGTTCAGTTGCCGCTGCCCAAGCACATCAGTGAAAATAAAGTGATACTCGCCATTGACCCTGCCAAAGATGTAGATGGTTTTCATCCGACTAATTTTGGGAAAATGGCGCAAGGAATGCCCGCTTTTTTGCCCGCCACGCCCTACGGAATTTTGATGCTTTTGGAGCGATACAATATCTCAACATCAGGAAAACACTGCGTAGTAGTCGGTCGGAGCAATATCGTAGGAACTCCCATGAGCATCTTGATGTCCCGCAAAGCCAGTGTCGGCGATTGTACGGTAACGCTGGTGCATAGTCGCACGCAAGACGTAGGAGCAGAGTGTCGTCGAGCCGATATTTTGATAGCAGCTATCGGAATACCGAATTTCATAAAACGTGACATGGTAAAAGAGGGTGCTGTCGTGATTGATGTCGGAATAAATCGGGTAGATGACGCAAGCCGTCCAAAGGGTTACAAGTTAGTAGGCGATGTAGATTTTGAGGCGGTTGCGCCCAAGTGCAGTTACATCACGCCAGTGCCGGGCGGCGTGGGTCCCATGACTGTTACCGCCTTGATAATGAACACATTACAAGCCTTTTTAAACCGTTTTGAAGCATAAAATACCAATATTATAACTATGAATTGGAGCCAACTTTTTCGTAAAAAATCCGCTTTGGACATTCAAAAAGATCTCGCCGAGCGTGAAGAATTGCACGGCAATTTGGGCAAGCATCTTGGCGTACGCGATTTGACTGCCTTTGGCATTGCTGCTATCATCGGTGCGGGGATTTTTAGCACCATCGGTCAAGCGAGTGCAGACGGCGGACCGGGCGTTATTTTGTTGTTTATTTTTACAGCGGTCGCCTGTAGTTTTGCTGCATTTTGCTACGCGGAGTTTGCGGGTATGGTACCGGTGTCGGGCAGTGCTTACACTTATTCGTATGTAGCTTTCGGGGAGCTTATCGCGTGGATTATTGGCTGGGCTTTGATTATGGAGTATGCGATTGGCAATATTACAGTCGCTATTTCGTGGAGTGATTATTTTACGGGATTGCTTCATTCTGTTGGTATTCAAGTCCCCGAGTGGATGTCTATGGATTATTTTTCGGCGCACAAAGGCTTCAATCAAGCCGAAATATTGATGCAAAGCGGAAAAACTTTTGAAAATTTAGATGCCGCTTTGCAGGGAGCTTATCTGGCTTGGACGACTGCGCCGCAGATTTTGAGCTTTCATTTTGTCGCCGATTTACCTGCTTTGCTCATCATTATTTTGATTACGGCACTCGTTTATAGGGGTATCAAAGAAAGCCGAAACGCTTCTAACATCATGGTAATCATTAAGTTGGCGGTAGTTTTGTTGGTCATTGCGGTCGGCGTTTTTTATGTAGATACTACCAACTGGCATCCTTTTGCGCCACGCGGAGCAGCGGGAATCCTGAAAGGCGTATCGGCAGTTTTTTTTGCATATATTGGTTTTGATGCTATCTCGACGACCGCCGAAGAATGTAAAAATCCTCAACGCGACCTACCGCGCGGTATGATGTGGGCGATTATTATTTGCACTATTTTGTATGTCGTCATCGCATTGGTGCTGACTGGAATGGTGAAATATGACTTGCTCGCCGTCGGCGACCCGTTGGCTTTTGTGTTTGAAAAATATAATTTGAAATGGATGAGCGGTATCATTGCGGTATCTGCGGTAGTAGCGATGGCGAGTGTTTTGTTGGTTTTTCAGCTTGGGCAGCCGCGTATTTGGATGAGCATGAGTCGCGACGGATTGCTGCCCAAAGTTTTTTCAAAAATTCATCCTACCTACCAAACGCCGTCTTTCGCTACGATTGTGACAGGGTTTGTGGTAGCGATTCCCGCACTATTTCTTAACCTCACGATGGTAACGGACTTGTGCAGCATTGGGACGCTTTTTGCGTTTATTTTGGTCTGCGGTGGGGTGTTGTCGTTGCAAAATAAGACAGATATTCCACGAAAATTTAAAACGCCGTTTATCAATGCGAAATATTTTTTACCGCTTATTTTTTTGATAAGTGCTTGGCTGATAACGAGTTATGGAAAAAATGAAGCGGTTGCATTTCTTACCAATCAGTCGCAAACC
The DNA here is from genome assembly GCA_043778415.1 of Saprospiraceae bacterium. Classification (GTDB taxonomy): domain Bacteria; phylum Bacteroidota; class Bacteroidia; order Chitinophagales; family Saprospiraceae; genus JAYUHK01. The sequence continues at coordinate 8,488 of JAYWGG010000277.1, read as the reverse complement.
GTAAAATCGGACGAGCTTTTCGAGTCGCTTAGCAAAAGCGAAGCCAGCACTTTGCAGCAGCAAATAATGGCGACCGACGCAGCAGGATTGACAGCCGCCAACAACGATGTGGAGGCATATATTACGAATTTAGAGGCTACGAAATTTCAAAAATATCTCGATTCTTCGACAATTCCGAAAGAAAAAACGCTCAAAAGCGGCTGGAACTTGTGGAAACATAAAATTCCGATGTGGATTTTTTTACTGACCTGCGCGGCATTTTTGCTACTTTCTATTGCTCATAATTTATCGCTTATTCCCGTCTTGGGCGTGCTGTTTTGTCTTTATTTGATGGCTCAAATCGAACTCAAAAATTGGATTGGTTTCACCGTTTGGCTGCTTGTAGGTCTTGTCATTTACTTTTCGTACAGTTTTAGAAACAGTAAATTGCACCGCCACAAAAGCAGTTTTTAAAGCTAAAATAAGCCAATTTTTAGATAATTTTTGTCGTAATTTGAAGCGAAACTTGCAATATATTTTTACTTTTTGCGTGCTATGATTTTCAACTCCCTGCAATTTATTGTCTTTTTTGCTATCGTAGTGCTGCTTTATTTTCAGCTTCCGCATCGGGTGCGCTGGAAGTTGTTATTGGCGGCAAGTTGTTACTTTTATATGGTTTTTTTGCCTGTATATATTTTTATATTGGGTTTTACGATTGTAGTTGATTATTTTATAGCTCAAAAAATAGAAAACTCAACCAAGCATATCAAAAAAATGCTGTTGAGTGCGAGTTTGATAGCTAATTTGGGAGTTCTCTTTCTCTTTAAATATTATAATTTTTTTTCTTCCAATCTGACGGAATTTCTCCAAGCGTGGGGACAGAATATCCATTTTCCGCAGCTGTCTATTTTGTTGCCTATTGGCTTGTCTTTTCACACTTTTCAGGCTATGGGTTACACGGTCGAAGTGTATAGAGGGAATCAAAAAGCCGAAAGAAATTTCGGAATTTTCGCACTTTATGTAATGTTTTTTCCGCAGTTGGTCGCTGGACCGATAGAGCGACCGCAAAACCTACTCCCTCAATTTCGCATACCCAAAATATACGACTTTGAAAAGCTAAAAAGTGGCTTACTGCTGCTGACTTTCGGACTTTTTAAAAAAGTAGTCATCGCTGACCGACTCGCCGTTATGGTAGATTTTGGATACTCCAATATTGAGAATTTGAGCGGAGCGTCGCTGTTGTTAGCCGTATTTTTTTATGCGTTTCAGATTTATTGTGACTTCTCTGGCTATTCGGATATAGCCGTTGGAAGCGCGAGAATATTAGGTTTTGAGTTGATGGAAAATTTTCGCGCGCCCTACTTTTCTCAATCTATTGCTGAATTTTGGCGACGCTGGCACATTTCACTTTCCACTTGGTTTCGTGATTATCTCTACGTCCCGCTCGGCGGCAATCAACTCACAACTGGGCGACGAAACGCCAATATTCTGATAGTTTTTTTGTTGAGCGGCTTTTGGCACGGCGCAAATTGGACGTTTTTGGTTTGGGGCGGGCTGCACGGATTTTTTTATATTTCTGAGAAAATAACCCAAAAAATGTTCCAGCGACTAAATTTTACTAATCACAAAAGCGTTTTTTTAAAATATTTTAAGATAATTTGCACCTTTTGTTTAGTGACATTTGCTTGGATTTTTTTTAGAGCCGAAAATTTGCATCAAGCCTTTGAAATTATTAAAAAAATTGCAGCCGTTGGAGCATATTCAGGTGTTTCGCTGCAGCTTCAGCCCAACGAAATATATTTTTCACTCTTTTTGGTGGTTTTTTTGTTGCTGAAAGAAAAATATCTGCCTTATTTTTTTAGTAAAAATACCGCAGCTTTTTGGGTGCAATGGATTGGCTTGCTGCTCGCTTGCTATCTGTTTGGAGTTTTTAATCAAAAGCAATTTATTTATTTTCAATTTTAAAACATGAACAAAATTATAATTTATTGCAGTTTGTTACTCCTAATTATTTTGTATATAGTTTGTCTGAACGATAATTATTTTGAGCAAATAGATGAAATAAAATACAAAAGCAAGTCAATCTTGGGTTTCAACAAATACGAAAACGGCGATTTGTACGGAATGTCCTATCTTCCGATGCAGAAAGAAAAGTTTGACACCGCCATTTTGGAAGTATCTATTGAGCAATTTCCAATACAAAAAAAAATAAATTTATGTCTGGTTCACGACAGCTATTTGAGTAAGCATTTTTTGAAATCAAAAACTCAACTTCCGATGGTAGATACTATTTACAACATCGAATATCCGTGGCGAGTAAAAAATTTTCCAAAAATTAATTTGGATTCTTCCAAAAATAATGTGCTGATTTTTGAGCTGGTAGAAAGGCATCTTTTGACTTTTTTCGACAGTGTTACCGCTTTTACAGTCGTCCCTTTGACAGAGCCGCCTAAAAAAGCGGAACCAGCTTCGACCGCCGTAAATACTACATTATTAGAAAAAATAACATCTGTTTTGTTCAACAAAGAAACCAACAATCACTTACAAAGCATCGTTTTTGACACTCGCATATTCGCACCTATCAAGGAGCTAAAAGCGTACACCAACTACCGATTTTTGCAGCGAACTGTACCCGAAGTATATGTTTCTAAAAACGAAGATTACCTTTTTTTTGACGAAACAAAACCGTCCATTTCAAAAAATATTTCAGAAAAAGAAGTTATCAAAACAGTTGATTTACTCAATAAAATATCCGAATTTTATAAAAATAAAGGATTTTGTGACGTTTATTTTTCAATACTGCCCAATCCTGTCAGCATCATAAGTCCCGACTGCGACCGCTACAATCAACTCATACCGCTTGTCCAGCAAAATCCAAATTTGAAAATGCCAATGATAGATGTTTTTGATATTTTTAAAAAATCAAAACAAACACTTTTTTGTCATTCGGATTCGCACTGGAACAAAAATGGCTGCCAACTTTGGCTCAACGAGTGCAATAGAAAACTTTACGCATCAAAAAATTACCATTGACAATTCTAATTCGCTATAAACTTTCCCGTAATTCGTTGTGTGTCGGTAAATATTTCATAGAAATAAATACCCGCCGGAAGAGCTAAATTCTCCAAAACAGCGTCGCCTGAAAACGTATTTTCCGACAGCTTTTTGGATTCAGAATTATAAATTTTCAACGTATATTTTCCTTTAAAATCCGTGTTGATGTGCAGCGGATTTTTGGCATCGACGGGATTCGGAAACAGCACAAATTGCTCTGGCAAAGCCGAAAAAGTAATCGCCCGGATTGCTGAATTTTTGCGCGCGCCGTCTTTTCCTATTTCAGTCACTCGATAATACGAAATCCCACGCAATGGCTGCTTATCGGCGTAGTTATAATTTTCCAATCCGTTGTTCTTTCTACTCCCAATCGTTGCAATTACCTGAAAATCAACCCCATTTTCGCTGCGTTCCAACTCGTAGCGGTCGGTATTCATCTCTACGACTTCCCAACGAAGTTGGACTTGCTGCTGCTGTACAGCAGCCGTAAAACTCAACCAATCCACCGCAAGCGGCGCGGAGTTGGGCTGAAGGACGAACTGTCCAAAATTGGTAATATTGTTGCCCACGCCGAAGCCTATACTTCCGTCGTTGCCTTGCACTACACCTGTGCTTTGCGCCTGTCGCACGCCCCAACTGCTGCCGTCGGCAAAAGAGCCGCGTTTGAAAATATCGAATTGGTTGGCATTATAGCTGTTCGTGTTGCCAGCGTTGGAGAACGCTATCGAGTCTAAAGCCGAAAAATTGGTATTCGTTCCATAATTATTTACAATCCAATATGCGTTAGCTTGGGCAGGATTGCCGCTTGGAGTTTGGTCTGGATTTTGATTGATTCTCGACAAACACAGTTCTCCGTTTGGACGAGTGCCAGAGGTTGGAAATTTGAGCGTCGCACCAGTTCCCGTAAAATTAACAACGCCTCCGGCAGTGACAGTTTGGCGGTTGCTTACGCCTTTTCCGACGGGCGCGCTCGAAGTAGAACGCACTGCGCCACCTGTTAGCTCGAGGTGCTTTGTTTTAGCATTGTCGTAGGCAGTTCCTGTATTTTCATTGAACTGATAGTAAGAAACCAAGCCGCTGAAATTAGAAACTTTGGTCAAGTGCATCAATTCTCTAATTTCATTTTGGGTCAAACTGCGGTCGAATACACAGACTTCATCAATCAAGCCGTTGAAATAACGAGTTGTCCCGTTGGGGTCGAGTCCGATGTTGAGCGGCGTATTAAATTCTTCTGGAAGAATGGTTGTCGTATTTACGGCAGCTTTTCCGTTCATATAAAGCGCCATTTTGGTAGGGGAGGCAACCAACGCAACGTGTGTCCACTGGTTGTTGGGGACGATAAGATTAGACGCAAAACCGTAGCCGTTGTCGTTCCAGTGGTAGCGCAATTCGTTGGTAGCAGTGAGGCTCAAGCCTGCTGTGGTAGCACCGCCCCGAGCGAAAAATATGCCCGCAAAGCTACTTTGGAGTGCGCTCGACTTTATCCAGGCTGTCATGGTGACAGTATTGGAGTTGAGATTCAGGTTGCTGCTCGCCGCAGCGAAAGCACTCGTTCCGTTGAGAGAAAGCGCGTTGCCGGGAATGGTGTCGGCAGCCAAACAGCCGTTGCCAAGCGTGACTAAAATAGTTTTTGAAAGACCACCATTGACGGACAAAGTAGCGTTGAAGGCTCCAGCAGCTCCAAAAACAACTTTTGGGTTGCGCACATTGGAATTGCTCACAAAAATTGGGGTCGGACTGAACGACCAACTATAAGAAGAAGCACCTGCTCCGTAAGAGAAATCTTCAAAATAAAAAGTATCTTTCACACAGCCAGTTGTGAGCTTGTCCACCGAAGGATATGCAGACGAAGTTGATGGATTTTCGTAGAGTGGAGTTTCCCAGATACCTTGATTTCCAGCCATTCGCAGTACGCCGCCCTTGTAGAATGGTACTGCTTTGAGGGCTGAAAAAGTAGCTGGCAAGCCGTCCGAAACGTCCGTCCAAGCCAAAGAATTATTGCGATAAAATACTTTTGCGGGTAAGCCGTTGGAGGCTTTTGGCAGCGCAATAGCATACACGCCACCCGAAGTCCCTGCGATGTGCACGATGTTAAAAATTTCGTACAGATTATTGATGCCTGCATTCAGGTTCGTCCAAGATGTGCCGCCATTGATAGTTTTGAAAATACGGCTGCCTGCCGTCCCGTTTGGCGACGAAATCCAAAGCTCATTTTCGTTGAACGGGTTGATAGACATGCTCATTTGGTTGCAAGAAAACCCTGACGGGATAGTTAGCAAAGTAAAATTTGCGCCGCCGTTGGTTGATTTGTAAAGCGAATTATCGGTATTGACATAAATTACGTTGGGATTGTTGCGAGAAAGTTCTATTTTTTTCGCTTTAGCGGGAAATGTGAAAAGCGAAGTGAAAGAAATACCGCCGTTGGTAGTTTTCCAAATCGAATTTCCCTCTGTGAGGAACAAATGTCCGTAACAACCGGTTGCGGTTTCTACTTCTCCAGCGTTGAACCCGTAGTAATCTTCGTTGGGTGTTTTGGAAAAAGTGAATCTACCGTCTGAATTGGAGTTGAATGTAGCGGGCAAAATCCAGCCGTCGCCCAAGTCTGAATATTTTACTGCTCGCGCTTTGCCGTGTATCACATAGCCTGTGCCTGCTTCCGCGCCGCCCATTCGGAGTGCGTAGCCTGCTGGATAATATTCGGACATAGCACTGTTGCCGTTGTGATAGCGACCGCCTACCATAATATCTTCGTTCCAGCCTTGCCCAAACCCCCAAAAGTCAGCACCAGATATTCCGTTGTTTCGTGCAGAATGGTTGGCTGTGGAGGTAAAAAAATCAGTCGAATAGTTCATGCCGCCGTCGGTCGATATCCAAGTGTCTGCTCCCATGCAATGAATTTCTTGTATGTCTGGATGAATTTCAAATGGACCGTCGTAGCCGCCAAGAGGTGTATAACTCAATCCTCCATCGGTAGATTTGTAGGAAGAATTGGTCGCTACGATAACATGATTGGCGTTGAGCGGAGATATTTCTACATCTAAGTCGTAATAACCTTGTCCGTTTGTCATATCCAAAGCCGCCGTGCCGCCTGTCGCTATGCTTGCCCAGTTTGCGCCACCGTCGGTACTTTTTACGACTGTCGGATTACTTGTCGTCAGAAGCACTGCATACAAATAATTTGGGTTGGCAGCCGTTACTGCCAGCCGTCCTGCACCGTCCGCTACTGAAGTGGGCCAGCCCGAAGTCACCAAAGTAAAATTTACGCCGCCGTCGGAGGAAGTATAAAATTCCGAAAAATCGTTAGTTCCCGTTTTTTTCTTCAACAAATAAACTCGGTTGGGGTCTGCCGCATTGAACTCTACATCGTAGCAAGCAGCACCCGAATTGATAGCCGTCCAGCTCGTGCCGCCATTAATAGAGCGTCGCAAACCGCCACTGCAAGCTGCCAGAATAATATTTGGATTGTTGGGATTGATAATAATTCTATTCGGAAATAAATTGGATTGACTGTATATGACCGAAAAAGTGTTGCCGCCGTCGGTAGTTTTGATAATTTGACTGCCTGAACCAAAATAGACGATGTTCGGATTATTTGGGTGGATAGCGACTGCTTCGGACGGAGAACCGATAAGAAAGTTTGCGCCGATGTTTGTCCAAGTCATTCCTTTGTCAGTAGTTTTGTAAAAACCACTCGTTTCTGCACCCACATAGATAGTGTTTGGGTCGGACGGAGCGATAGCAAACGCATAAATATTGGTTTGCCAAGGGCAAGCGGACTGTGCAGCGTTATCATCTTTGAGCCAAAAAGTTTCTTTCGGACCCACAAAAGTCCAGCTATTGGCAGAGCGAACTCCAGCGTTTGCCGCAGGTGTGTGCGCTTGAAAGTCGAGAAGTGCATCGTAATTCGGAGCGGCGACTTCGCCCGACGGAGTCAGATGTCGCTCTATGCTGCGCCTCCACCGCTTGTAGTAGCGAGTGTAGCTATTTTTAACAAAATCATGATTTTGGTAAAAATTCCGAAACGCAACGTCTATTTGTTGAGCGTTGAGTGGCTCTTGATAGAGAAGTTTAGCCCATTCTGGCATATCCGAGGTTGGTGCTGGCCGGAGCGCAGGGTTGATGTATTGTGCGGAAGCAAGGGTCGTATTCAAGCAGACCCAAAGTAGGAATAAAATCTTTTTTGTCATGGCTGAAGTATTTTATTTTAAATGTCTTCTAAATGGAAAATTGCAGATTGAAAATAGGATTATTTAAATTAAGTACCCGAACATATTTAGTTTTCATTAAAAGCCGACTGCTTTAGTAGTCGGACAATGGATAATAATTGATGTTGGCATCAGCCAAATACTCGCTACTGGCAACTTATTTAGGCTAAGTAAAAAAACAGTTTTACAACCTGATGACATTGGCATCAAACATTTATAGAAAAATATATAGTACATCGCGTCCGACCCCGAAGGGGTCGCAGATATAGGGCATTTGTCTTTTACAAACATTTAATCCCTTCGGGATTTTTAAACGAAAGTAATTATGCACAAGTTCTTAAAAACGACTGAATTATCGGTTAGAACTTTAGGTTAGAAAATTTAAAACGCCAACAAGGTTTAAAAGTTTTACGTTTTGGCATAAAAGCCATTGAAGATATAAGCTCTGCTACCAGTCACCACCCGCGCCGCCGCCGCCGCCCGAACCGCCGCCGAAGTCAAATCCGCCGCCACCACTGCCGCCGCCGCTACTTCCACCACCACGACCGCCGCCGCCCCAGTCGTTGTAGCCGCCGCCCCAAAAGACAGTTCCGCCACGACCTTGCTGCATCAATCCACCACCGCCGCCGGTGTTATTTATTTGACTCAAAACTACAATGACGATGATAATTATCAAAATGATAATCCACGCAGGTATTTCTTTTTTAGAGCTAACTGGCTTGTCATTGTACTCTCCGCGCGCAGCCAAGATAACGGATTCGGCAGCTTCCTTGAGGCCTTGATAAAAGTTTTTATTTTTAAAATTTGGGCGAATATGCTCGTCGATGATTCGCTTACAAGTAATATCGGGCAGCGCGCCTTCCATACCGTAGCCCGTCGAAATCCAGATTTTTCGCTCTTGGGCAGAGGTCAGTATCAGGACACCATTGTTATTTTTCTTGCTGCCGATGCCCCATTCGCGCAAAATCTTGACTGCTACCTCCGAAATCGGATAATCTCCGACGGACTGAATGGTGACTACTGCTATTTGTGTCGAAGTAGAATCGTTGTAGTTGCGGAGCATATTCTCCAAGTCTTCGCTTTCCGAGCTGGTCATCATACCTGCGAGGTCGTTCACCAATCGTGGCGGACTTGGGCGAGTTGGAATATTCTGCGCAAAAATCGTATTTACACAAAATAAAAATAGGAATAATAGGTATTTTTTTAGCATTTATTAGCCGTATTCAAGAAAATAATTCATTAAACCGTTA
>JAYWGG010000276.1:0-1573 GCA_043778415.1 Saprospiraceae bacterium | reverse complement strand
CTCGCTCGTCGCGGACAGATACGGTCAAAATGAGTATTTTGCGCACGGGCTGGTACGAAGCAGAACTTTCGATTGCGGACTTTCCAGTCCAATTTGATGACAAATATTTGTTTTCTTTTGAAGTCCCAAAAGAGATTAATGTGTTGATTATCAACGAAAATACGCCCAATAAATTCATGGAGTCGGCTTTTGCAGGAGCGGGAGCTTTTAAAGTGACGAGTCTTTCGAGCCGTAATTTGGACTATTCTAAACTGTCCACTTTCCGACTCATTATTCTGAACGAACTTAATACTATTTCGTCGGGTTTGGGCGCGGAGCTTTTGCAATATTCCAAAAATGGCGGTAATGTGATGTTGTTTCCGTCGGGTAATGCTTCTGATTTGACTTCGTACAGAAATTTTTTCACATCGTTCCAAGCCAATGATTTTAGTGGCTTTGAGGCGCAGCAACGGGAAGTCGAAAGCCTCAACTCGGAGGAGTTTGTATTCAAAGATGTTTTTGAAGAAAATAATTCTAATCTAAAATTGCCTGTCACAAAAGGTAATTTTAAAATCAATGAATTTCGAGCCGTCGAAAAACTTTTGACCTATCGGGACGGCAGCACTTTTTTGAGTAAATACCGAGCAGACAAAGGAAATCTTTACGTTTGCTCTGCACCGTTGGACGAGCAATACAGCAATCTGGTGCGCAACGGCGAGATTTTTATTCCGATGCTCTACAAGATGGCGATTTCGTCGGCACAGAGCCGTCAAATTTCGTATTTTATTGGAAAAGACGTGTCGTTAGAAACGGAGAATGTGAACATTGCGGCGGACGGTGGCGAAACGAATTACCGACTCAAAAGTAAGACAGGCGAGTTTATTCCCGAACAAAAATTGCTCGGCTCGAAGCTCACAATGAGTGTCCAAAATCAGATAAAAGAAGCGGATTTCTACGACTTGATGTTCAAGCAAGACTCTGTTTTGTCAAAATTTGCGTTCAATTATGACCGCCGTGAGTCCGCATTGGATTATTTTTCGGAAAAAGAACTACAAAATTTTACGCGCAAAAACTTGGCTGTAATGGACAGCCGCGCCGAAGCTAACTTTACGAATGTAGTCAGCGACCGCAATCAAGGCATCGTGCTTTGGAAATGGTGTCTGATTTTTGCACTTCTTTTTTTGGGTTTAGAAACTTTATTGTTGCGGTTTTGGAAAGTATAAAAAACATTTTTTCTTGATTTTGTGACTTTTTCTTCATTTATTAATGATAAATAGTTGTAAGTTTTTAGTTTTTAATTTTGAGTCATCATAAATTATTGAAAATCAACGAATTATGTCGAATATTAAACGTCATCTATTTATGTGCATGAACTTATCTTAAAATAACCATTTTTCCGAATCCATTTTCAAAGAATTTGTCGGCATCGTTTTTACGATTTTCGTAGGTGGAGCCGTCTTTTTTTCGCGCCACGATGCGGTACAAATATACGCCATTGGCGAGTTTGTCACCAAATTCGTCCGTGCCATTCCATGCGTATTCGGTGCGGTGCGTGCCGACTTTGAGGGCGCCGATTTCGTCTTGCGTAATTTCG
>JAYWGG010000275.1:0-15035 GCA_043778415.1 Saprospiraceae bacterium | reverse complement strand
TTGATGCGTTTTTTGTCGCCCAACATTTCGATAAAATCAAAAATTAGTTCGCAGGTCGAGCTTGCGCTGCTGTCACTGAACACAAAATCTGCGAAAGATTCTGGGTACAAGTGGTGGTCAATCATCGCCAGTTTGGTGCGCTCCAGCGTGCGTATTACGTCGCCCATTTTGTCGATTCTATCCAAAGAATTGAAGTCCAGACAAAATATAATATCTGATTTACGAAGTAATCGTTCCGAATATTCGGTCGAAAGGTCGTAAATATATATTTTATCGCTGTCCAACATCCAACTAAAATTAAGCGGATATTCGGACGGCAAAATGACGTGAACCGTATGTCCGTGTTGGACAAGGTAATGAAACAGTGCCAAAGACGAGCCGATAGCATCTCCATCGGGATTGCGATGCGACGTAATTACGATGTCTTTGGGGATAGCCAGCAGTGTTTTGAGTTCCTTTAAATTTTCCATTTTTACAAAATCCCTTCAAATAAGGCGCAAAGGTCGTTTTTTTTACTTACATAAACAATAATTGTGTGGATATTTTTTAATTGAATTGTTTTTGCGGAATAAAAAAAGGAAATTTATCAATCCTGATAAATTTCCTATAAAATCAACTGTTAAATAATCAACAAAAAAAATAGCTTTATTTTTTTGGAGCTTGGCTGCCGTAAGAGTTACCGAATACATATCCTACCCGAAGTCCGCTACTGATTCCAACTTTATTGAATGTCCTTATTTCTCCACCACCTGTAAAGTCGAAATCAGAACACTCAATACAATTATTATTAGGGTTCTTGACATTATTAAGCGTAATTGCGTAGCCGACACCGAAAAACACTTCAAGAGAAAGACGCTCTGCCAAAACCCACTGCCGACCAAAATTCAGAATAAGACCACCTTTTGTAGTACTTAAGTTAGGACTAGAAAAGATACTATTACTATTGTTAAAATTAAATTTGGTATAATTGATATAAAATTCGGGCTTGATAAAATAGTCGGCTAAAATATGCGCGTTGCGAGCGGCTTTTTTTCCATTGCTGCTCAAATTGACTTTTCCTGCCACGCCGATGCCGAAACCCGAATTGCTGGTTCTTGTATCATCGAATCCAATGCCCTGAAAGCGAAGAATCCCTTCGACCGAATATTGGGGACTCAACGCGTGTTCATAAGCCAACGTGAACGCATCATTAAAAATGGAGGTAAAACCAATTTTCAGGTTGGAGGTTTTGTCGTTGAAATAGTAATTTTTTTGGATACTTTCGCCGCTCAACGGGTCGGGACTGCCATCAAAAAGTTTAATATCTTTGATAACTGTTCGTTCCAGCGTGATGACGCGGTCGATTTTGCTCCCAAAAATTTTGTATTTCACTTCAGTTTCGCCCAACTCGATGATGGTGGCTTTTACGCGCGTACCGTCGTTGAGCGTGATGATGTCTTGTGCAGACAAACGAATATGTGACGCAATAAGCAATGTCACAAATAAACTAAATTTGATAAATTTTTTCATAATTTTAAGAGTTTTAGATTTATTAATTTTTAAGAATTTATTTTTATTGTTGTTTGAGAGTGATTAAGCAAAAAATATAAACAGCAGGACTAATGGTGAAGAAAAAATGGACTTCAATGCCAAGAAAATCAACAAAAGCATCACCGAAAGAGCCAAAATTATCCAACCTCCAGTCACGGCAGCTCGAGCTTTGGAGCGACTTTCTGGCTTGTATTTGTTGGGATTGTCTGCATAATTGTTCAAACTTTTATTGCCTAAATAAATAGCGGCGATGGAGGTAAAAAAAATAGCTGGCAATAAAATAAATCCTGCAAGCAGGGCAAGAAGCGCGTTGGAGGCATTCGGTTCGTCTATTTTTCTTGATGTCCCATCAGTCTTATTTTGATTGGTATTGCCCAATACTTCTTTGCGACCGTCTGCATATTTGAGCATAAAAACTTCGCTCTTGTAGATAGAACTCGACAACATTGGGTTCAGCTCTCCACAATTATTAAACGTGACAAACTCGCTGTTGGTACTCAATATCTTTGCGTCTATCTCGTCTCCATTTTTTAGAATAATCTTGTCACAAGATACGTTATTTTTTACGACTGGCGTAGTGTCTGCGGCAGATAAATATTTGAGTTGGCGGCGCAGCTTCCAATTTATTATTTTGAAAGCGATTTTTTCGCGCCAAGTCAGTTTCCTACCCAACTGCTGCGACAGGGTTTCGGTAGATATTTTTGAGAGCTTTGTTGATTCCGTGACCGCTGTTGGACTCGGTTTGCTCACCAAAACCGCCGCCTCCGCCACAGACAGATTACCGCCTATCGCTAAAAACAGTACACATAAAATTTGAATTATCTTTTTCATCTGATGATTTTTTAGAAATAAAAACTACTTTTTTACTGCTTGGGGCGTTGTGCTGAACACATAGCCAACTCTGATGCCGATACCAAGAGCGACTTTGTCATTATAAAATAAATCGCCGCCGACTGCACCTCCATCGTCATATACAGAATACGGGGCGGATTGAATATGAAACCCAAGTCCAGCGTACAAATCAACTGAAAAACGGTTGTCGAAAACCCACTCTCTACCAAAATTCAATAAAAATCCTAAATGAGAGGTAGCTTGAAGTTTAAGCCTGCTATCGTACCAGTTTTGAGCAAAAAATAGTTCCGGTTTTACGTAACTATCGGCAAGAATGTGTGCGCTTCGAGCTGCTTTTCTGCTGGAACTGCTGAAATTCGCCCGATATGCACCAGCTATTGAAAAGCCGTTAGTATAATTTAGGTCTCTCTCATAAAACCCAATACCTTGATAGCGCAGCGTAACCTCGTAGGCTGCCGAAGGACTCAAAGCTCGCTCGTACGACAGGCTTATACCGTCTGCTAAAAAGGAAATAAAACCAAATTTTATAATATTTTTGTGGTCATTAAAATAATAATTATTGGTCATATTGTCTTTTGCTAAAATATCTGAACCGCTACCCTCCTCCATTTTTACTTTAGCTACCAGCGTCCGACTGATAGAAATAACACGGTTGCTGCGGTCGCCTCCCGGCTGATACTTGATAGAGTTTTCGCCCATCTCGATGATTTTAGCGTTGATTTTGGTGCCGTCATTGAGGATAATAACGTCCTGTGCGGCGACTTTCGTGACCGAACAAAGTGCGACAAGTGCGCAAAATAAAAGTTTACATAAATTGGTTTTCATACTGAAATTAATTTGGTTGATGATTGAATATTTTTTATAAAAAACTGAATAATTGTTTTATTATTTTTTTCGCTAAAGTTTTAACATTTTTATTTTGAAGAGGAATAAAATAAGAATTTTTATTTTTATTTCTTCTTTATCTCTTTCGACATTGCAAAGGTACGGGGGCTAAAAATACGATTTGAAGTAAATTTCGATAAAAACATATATTTATTTTGCATATATTAGGAAAATAGCCCAAATACGGATACACGACAGCCACAAAGCCCAGTACTTTGCTGCTAAATCGATGCTCGGAGGATAAAAAATAAAGAATGAATAAAAATGGATAATTTTTTTTGACACATTCCTAATACAAAAAAAACTATCGCAGAAGCGTGACTTCGCCTTTTAAGATTTCTTGGCTGCCGTCGGGATACACGACTTCTGCCCACCAAATGTAAACACCTGTGGACATTGCCTGATTTCTGAACGTGCCGTCCCACCCAAACGCTGTGTCACCAACTGCGAAATTTTTAGCAAAAAATAGCTCCTCGCCCCAACGGTCATAGACTCTGAAGGTGCGGACGCGAGTTCCTGTTTTGCCATACACGGTCAGGCGGTCGTTTTCAGCGTCGCCGTTGGGAGAAAAGCCGGTCGGCACAGTCGCCAACCAGTTTTTGCGGATTCCGACTACAACTCTATCCGACGCTTGGCAGCCGTTTTCGTCAGTCACGGTAAGAAAATAAGTTTCTAAAAAAGTAGGCTTTGCGAATGGTTCGGGACATCGGAGGCAGCTCAAAGTGCTTACGGCGGCAAAAGTTTTCCATTCGTAAGTCAAACTTCCGTTGGGACTGCCTGTCACAATCGGAAATAATTGGACAGAATCTCCCAAAAAGACAACCGTATCTCTTGCGATTTGAAGGTTAAAACTTTCGGGCTGGGTGATTACCAAACCGCTTTTTCCAGCCAAACAACCATTCGCATCTCGGACAGTCACGTTGTAATCCCCTGATTTTAAACCAATTATATTGTTTGCGCCATTAAAGTTTGTGCCATCGGTCGAGTATCGGTATGGCGGCGTGCCTCCCGACGGCGTGAGCGCGAGCGAGCCGTCGCGCGCACCGAAGCAAGTCACATTTTTGAGTAAAACTTCAATTTTTAGCAATTCGTCTGGTTGTCTGACTTGTGCAGAAAAGACTTTTTCGCAGCCGTTGGCATCGGAAAAGGTAAGGGCGTAAAGTCCAGCTTTTAGCCCTGTTATTGAGTTTCCTGTCGCTCCATTCGACCATTTCCACTGATAAGGCGCAGTTCCGCCAGCACCGTTGGGAGCAGTCAGCGCGCCAGTAGATTCACCAAAACAAGGGATTTCTTGTGCTATAATCTGTGTTTGCAACGCGCTCGGCTGCCCGATAGTAACTTGTTGGGTAGCGACGCAGCCCTTGAAGTCGGTCGTGGTCACGGCGTAATTTCCTGCTCGAAGTTGCGTAGCAATGGCGGTCGTTTGACCGCCTGCGTTAGCGTCCCACTTGAAAGTGTAGGGCGCAATTCCGCCTTCAGCAACCGCCTCCGCAGTGCCGTCCGTGCCTTCAAAACACTTGGTAGAAAGCGCATTTTGGATAGCAAGCACTACTGGTTCGGGATTGGGTATAGAGATTTGCTTCACGACTTTACAGCCTCTTGCGTCCGAAATAGTCACCTGATAATCGCTGCCACCTTGCAGGTTTTGAGCCGAAGAATTGGTCTGAATAGGATTTGTATCCCACAAATACGAAAATCGTGACAGGGTAAAATTACTATTTCCATAAAAAACTTCAGTCACACTTGCGGAGCCAGTTGCTGTGTTGTAGCAAGAAGCGGTCGTAGATGTAATGTTAGCAGCTATCGCTGGAAGGGTGTTTATTTTGACAGAATCTTTATAAATACAACTTTTAGCGTCTGTAATCCGTACCGTATAAGTTCCCGCAACCAAATTGTTGGCATTTTGGTTGGTCTGCCCGTCGCTCCACAAGTAAGAGTACGGCGTGGTACCGCCATTGATTAGAAGCTGCGCAAAACCAGTGTTTGCACCGTTGCAAATGGTGTCAGAAGAAATAATATTGGTAACAACTTGCTGCGAAGGCTGTCCAACCACAATATTTTGAGTGGATAAACAACCGTTGGCATCAGTCAGTGTGACACTATAATTGCCTTGCGAGAGGTTCTGCAAATTTTGGTCCGTCGAAGAAAAACCGTCTATTCCTGACCACTGAAACGAATAATTAGAAACGCCACCAGAAGCCGCAAGCACAATTTTTCCGTCATTTCCGCCATAACATTTTACATCTATCGGCTGTAAATTTATTAAAATTTGATTGGGTTGTGACAAATTAAAAAATGTCACAATTTGGCAATTATTTGCATCGGTAATTGTTACAAATTGAGTTCCCGCAGCTAAATTAGTTGCAATTTTTGATGTTTGTCCGTTGCTCCAAAGATAAGTAAAAGGAGATGTTCCTCCCGTTTGTTCCGCAGAAATGCTGCCTTCTGTACCACCAAAACATTTTATTGGTAAGGCGATATTCGTAGAAGCGGCGAGCGGAGCTGGCTGGCTGACAGAAATATTAGAAACGGGCGCGTTGCAATTATTGGCATCTTTGACTGTCACAGAATAGTTTCCGACGGGAATATTATTGAGAGTAGGATTCGTCGAGTTATCGCTCCATAGGTAGGTGTACGGCGCGATGCCGCCACTGACTTGCACGGAGGCGAGTCCGTCGTTTCCACCGTTGCATTTCACGTCGGTTTTACTTGTCAAAAGCGTCAAAGCGGCGGGTGCAAAAACCTGAAAAGTGTCGAATATTACTTTGCAGCCGTTGGCATCTTTTACGGACACATTGTATTTTCCTGCTGTCAAGGCAAGCGCATCTTCCGAATTGGGGAGCTGGGCGCCGTCGCTTCTCGTCCAAGTGTAAGTGAATGGTTGCGTACCGCCCAACATTTGCAAATCAATCGCTCCGTTGGCATCGCCCGCACATCGGACGCTGTCAATTTTGTTCAAAGCGAGCGAAAAATCGGGCAAAACAGCCACCGAAATATTGACCATCTTTACACAACCATTAGCATCGGTAACGGTTGCGGTATAATTTCCTGCGGAAAGATTGTTGGCAGTAGCAGTGGTTTGGGCGAGCGGATCACTCCATTGATAAGTCAAATTCCCTGTGCCACCCGTCACATTCACGGTCGCCGAACCTGTGCTTCGTAGCGGACAAGTTGGCTTGACAACCGTATTTAAGTTGAAAGCTACCGCATTGGACACGAAAGCAGAATCTATTTTTTGGCAACCATTTTTATCAGTAACTGTGACATGGTATTTTCCGGCATTTAAGTTGTTTGCTGTGGCAGAAGTCTGTCCGAGCGGGTCGTCCCATTGGTACTCAAAGCCTTTGGAGCCGCCGTATGCGGTGACGGTAGCCGAGCCATTCGCGCCGCCGCTACAAGGAATTCCGACGGTAGAAATCGTAGTTCGGATAGAATCTGGCGAAAAAATATCTAAAAATAATACCTTCCTACACGCATTGCCATCGGTGACAGTGACTCCATAACTGCCTGATAATAAGCCAGTTCTGATATTTGTAACTTGGGTTAGGTCGTCGCTCCACTGATAAGAAAAAATGGGCGTGCCGCCGGTTACATTGAGCGTAGCTTTTCCGTCGTTGGAGGAAAAACACGAAGTAGAATCTGTTTGTAAATTAATTTCGGTAACGGGCGGAGAAGTAACATCTACTCTCGCAGAATCTTTGCAACCTGCGTCATCTGTGACAGTAATCCCGAAGTTTCCTGCTGGAAGTCCCGACGCAATCGAAGTATTCTGGCTGTTGGCATCGCTCCAAAGATACGCATAAGGCGCAACGCCAGCAGAAACAAACACAGCCGCAGAACCGTTATTTTCTCCAAAACACCTGTTAGGAACAGAAGAAACTTGAAGGAGCAAAGGAGCATTTTCACCAACAATGACGGTTTGGGTATCAAAACAGCCTTTTTTGTCAGTAACTGTGACAGAGTAAGAACCACCATTTAGCAAAAAAGCAGTATCGTTAGTTTGTCCGTTGGCGTTCAAATCCCATAGAAATTGGTAGGGCAGATTGCCGCCCGTAGCAGTAACAATCGCTTTACCATTCTTAGCCCCAGCGCAGCCTACTGGCACATTGGACTGGTCGAGGGTGAGTAAATTCGGCTGCGGCATTTGGATACTATCTATCGCTTGGCAGCCATTTACGTCCGTAATTGTGACATAGTTTTTTCCGAATTTTAGTCCTATAGCGACCGAGTCGGTAGAGTTGTTGCTCCATAGAAAAGTAAAATTCGGAATACCGCCGTTTACCTTTACGGTCGCACGTCCATCACTTTTTCCAAAACAAGAAACCGTGTCTTTTACTATGTTTTGGACAGATAAAGGCGAAGGTTGCTGAATGGTCACGCTCACCACGCCCGAACAATTACTACCGTCAATGACAAGAATATTATAGGTTCCAGCAGCAAGTCCAGTGAACAAACCCGTAGCATTTATTTCATTTCCCAACTTATAAGTGTAGGGCGGAAAGGTATTGACCGCTGACACTACGGTAGCCGTCCCGTCCGCGCTTCCGTAACATTTAGCGGCGGTTTGTTGAATAATATTTCCCGAAGGGGAAGCGCAAAATGGCGTAGTGCAGGTAGCGGTTCCGATAATGCCGCCACAATTTCCGACTCCGCGAACTTGGATAGTCGTACTTTCATTTAAAACTAAATTTCCTACAATGTGTGACAAAAGACCGTTGTTGGTATTGACCCAACCTGTTCCATTGATATTTACTTCATAATTGGTAGCTCCTGTGACAGTGTTCCAGTTGAAAGTAATACTGTTGTTGGTAATATTTATGCAGATAATATCGGGCGCAAGAAGTTTATCTTGCACTTCGATTTTTATCGAATCCGTCACTACGCAGCCGTAGCTATCGGTCACGAAAAGACGATAATTCGTAGTTTGGTCGGGCTTTGCGATAGGGTTCGGACAGTCCGAGCAGCTCAAGCCGAGCGCGGGAGTCCAACGATAATAGAGCTGGTAAGTAGCGTTGAAAGTAATCGTCCAATTCAAAATTTTCCCGATTCGGGGCGGGGTTTCAGCTTGGTCGTCCGTCACTTGGAGCCGCCAAGTACCATTCGTTGGGCGCGGACTGTCCCACAAATCTGACCAAATTCCCTCTGGCTTGAACGTGCCTGTGAAGGGCGTAGCACTGGCTGGCGCGCCGGCTGGACCAGGATTGGGGTCAATCGGATTGGTTGCCGAAGGCGTAAAACAGGTGTTGGTGTAGTTGTCGCCCGAGCCGCCGTTGTCGGTAGAAAGTTCCAAAAATTGACCGCCCGGACTGATGAGATAAATATCCAAATCGTCGTCGTATCTGTGTTCCAAATTGATACAAACCGACTGAATGACGGGCGCAGAGAGCGTCGTTGGCAGCACGGCATTCACCAAAATATCCGAAAAAATAGGCGTGTATGGCGGATTGATGCTGTAGTTAGTGGCGTTGGTAAAAGTCGGCGGCGACGGAAGTTGTACGTTTAGTTTACCAAATATCTGCACAGAGTCGCCCCTACAAATACTCGTATCATTGCCCAAGTTGGGCATGATTAATTTGTTGTCGCGGACGGTAATCCAAATCGTGTCGCGTGTACAAAGGTCTTTTCTAATGTCAATTCCGATTATTTCGTTGATTTCTGTGACACCGTCTTCAAGCGCAATAATTGGTATAGAAATGGAATCTTGACCCGCCAAAATTTTCAAATCCGTCGGAATAGTCTGATAATCAATGCCATTCAGCGCAGTGCCGAGTATTTTGTAATCCAACGGAAAATCGGCATTTGTTATTTGAGGAAGTTTGAAAGTAAGCGAGCCGCTTGAGCAGCCTTCTACCACAGAGCCGTCCAAACTGACGGTACTTACTTTGGTTTCTAATCGCCCAGTGCCAAAACTTTTAGCCTCCAAAAATACGCCCGAGTCGTAAATATCGTCCTGCGCATCGGCGATGACCAACTTTATTTTGTACGTTTGGCAAGGCACGACCACCGCTGTAGCCGTAAAAACGTCCGTAATTCCGTCGTATTGCAGGCTCGCATTGTTGTTACCTATCGCATTGTAGTACTGAATATTTTTGGCAGGACAACCAAAACCGTTGGACGGATGCACGTTATTGATGCTCACAGGTAGGTTGGTATTGGGAATCAATGCGATATTTTTTCCACTGTTTTGGTAGGGTCCCGTGATGCCCGGACCACTGATAAAAAACCCAAAAACATCGTTGAAGGCTTGGCAGGCAAACTCTGGATATTCGTCCGACCCAAAGGAATAGCGAAAGCGCAGCGTGTCCGCAATCGGGATAAAAGTAATCTCATAAATAGCTGCATCTCGAATAGGCGCAGTCGAAATAGCCGTAAGGTCGGGGTCGGTGGCGTTGCTGTTGTTGTCAAAACCCGCTCCCGCGCTGTTGTTTGGACCTTCCGCCAAGACCGCCTGCCCTGTCGTCATCACGATGCCCCGCTCCAATCCGACGCTGCTCAAGCCAGCCGTAAAATAGCCCACGGCGACTGGTTTTCCCTTGAAAGTGACGTTCAGGACAGTTACACCTTGCCCCAAAAACACGTTATTTATCAGCCCCACGGGGTCAAAAGGTGCTGTGCCAGCAGCCGTAACCTGTACCTGCGCAGTCGCTTTTGAGGCAATGAACAACAGTAGAAGAATTAAAATTTTGGGTACAAATGCCTTTTCCATGCGCAAGATTTAGTCAAAAATCGAAATTATTGATAAAAATAATTGTTTTTTTTGAATATTCAGTAAATCTGTCCAAACTTTTTTTCCTAATTTTTTTTAAAGGCTTTGACATAAGCAAACAAAGTCCCAACAAGAGCGCAGCTCTTGTTGGGACTTTGTTTGTATTTTTTAACTTTTCATCGCTGGATGATGACTTTCTGGTACCAAGTTTCTGCGCCGTTGGTCACCGACACCACATAAAACCCACTCGGTAGCGAAGCCACAGAGATGGTTTGGGTAGGGCTTTCCTCTCGCCACGCTTGCGAGTGAACCGTCTGCCCGAGTTGGTTGCAGAGCCTCAAAGTCAGCCTACCGCTCTGTAAGTTGGGCAGCAACTCTATCGTCAGCTCGTCGGAGGCGGGATTGGGATAGATTTTGAGCCTCTCGGGAGGCGAGAGTGTCAATATTTTGTCGGCATTGACACTGCAAAGTTCGTCGGCGCAGCCATCTTTTCCTATCTTTACCAGCCAACACTTTTCGCCTGCATAGCTGTTCAATGGATTGGCTCCAAATTCTGATATTGCGCCACTTAAAATAATATTTCCACTTGAAAGCTCTCCGATACCGTTAAAAACATGGTTGCTATATGCAAAGCTGGTACCGCCTTTGATTATATTCGCCCAAAGGCTGTCGCCCGTAGGGGATATACTAAAAAACCAACCGTTAGAGTCACTATTGCCTACTTCTGCCGTAAATTTTGACCGTCCTCCTGCTCCAATATAATTGCCACTTTTGGTTTGATAAAACGCCAAAAATTTTTCCCCATCATAGAGATTGGTCGCTACAGGGGTTGTCCATTTTGTTTGAAAGTTAGAGTCTAATTCGGTAAATGTATGGGCGATTTTGTCATTGCCGTTTGCGACTCCCGTAAATAACCCTTTAAACACATCGTTGAAAGTAATGTAGCCGTCGCGGGTGGGATTGGGTAGTATCTGTGAGATGACAGCAGCAGAGTTTTCGCTTTCCGTCCACGCTTTTTTTTCGTTGCCGTTGCCGTCAATGACGTAAATAATTCGCTTTTGATGGAACCAATCGTAACTCCAACGATAGCTGCCCGCAAAGACGAAGGTAGAATCATTGAAACTAAAACCACTTTCGAACCGCTCATTGGCACCCGCATAGCCGTAGGATTTTCGCCAAAGCACATTGCCCTGCAAATCTACTCGCATCGCTGCTCCGTCACCTTCCCCAAAATTAATTCCTTCGTAATAGACGGTAGTACCAAAAAAAACATACCCGTTGGGTAAGCCGATGATTTTGGAATAACCTAATTGCCTCCGAACTGTGTCATCTTCGAACTCTTTGATAATTTCTACTTCCAAGTCATAATTAACTTTTATAAACACTGTATTTAGCTTCGGATAACTTGCGGCAACCAAAGCATAGCCACCATCGGAAGTTTTAATAATTCCATATCCGTCGTCGAGTGCTATGCTGTTGCTATCAGGAAACATAATATTTTTTTGTTTCAAAAGGTTGCCAGAGCTATCAAACATAGTCAGAAGCACTCCCTGCTTGTAAGAAGTGGAAGGCAGCCGAATCGAGCCATAAGCTACAATCGTATCGTGCGAAACACAGATATTTTGGAAAATATTTTGATTAATTCCGTTGATTTGAGCGAAAGTAAAATTTTTATTAAAATAGCTTTGAGCCGTCAAAAAACTGCAATACGTTAGTAAAAAAAGAAAGGATAAAATTTTCTTTTCCATAATTATAGATTTAAAAGTTCGGTGGCTTGGCTTGTGATATGTTCTCATTTAGTGAGAAATGATTAGTTTTTGAATATAAGAAGATGGGAGATAATTGTCTATTTTAACAAAATAAACTCCATTGGGAACAGTATGGAGCGCAATTTCAACCTTGTGTATATTCGAGGTTATTTTTTGTGACCAAACTTTTCTTCCTACTGCGTCAATAATCAAAATAGTCTTGTCCATTAAATCATCTTTAGTTTCAATGGTAAGACTCATATCGGCGGGGTTAGGCGAAAGTTTTACTCCGAGTTTATCGTCTTCCGATACGTTCGTATTACTATTTTCGTGAGTAGATGAATATTTGCTTATTGGTGCGCAGGGGTTGAGAGTTTTTATTCCATTTTGCAAAAGTATGTTTTGTGATATGATACCTGCCTCATCGCAGTAGTCAGCAATCAAGGTAAGAGATTTAAGGGTATTAGTGGCTAATTCATTTATAGAGTTTCCGTTTTCTAATGGAGAGCGAAGCATATCATATAGCTCCATAAGGCGGCTCCAACCGCCAAACAGCAACTCTTCTTTTGTGTTATACTTTATAAGAATTTGGGACTGAAGGACATCGTATTCGCTGAATTTTTTTGTAAAGAAGTAATGACGCATCAGCGTTACATCGGCAGTGAAAGTACCCTGCCTACCCAACCACATCAAGATGGAATCTATACCGACACCATTCGAGTCCAAATAACTATGGTATCTTAATATTACCTGACCATTTGAGTCCAACTTTTTTCGAGTGTCATTAATTGCGGTATATAACACCGCTGGAGACTCCGAATGTAAGTTCGCCCAAGCTGAAATTTGCTGCGTTTGGGAGAGCAAAGTATTACTTAATTCCTCAAATGAATTTTTAATTGCTTTTATAGGCGGGGGCGGACAAGGATTACAGGTAAGTAAGCCACAGTTGGGCATAAAGTCAGTACCAATTTTATTTATACCAATACTTGTTTTTGGTTTTTGTGTAATATTTCCGTTGAAATAATAGTATTTTAATTCAGTAGTGTTTTCATTCTTAATGGATAGATTAAGGGGTGGTTCGGAAAAATCTCCAAAAACATTTCCTGAAGGTCTATTAGCATCGCCTTGTGGATTTCTAACAACACTATTGGGTAAAATTTGATAGTCATAAAAATTTCCGACTTCTTGGTTCGTTTCATTGCAGGTAAATTCTAATCCGTTGTTAATTTTATCAGAATTATACCCATTTACGCCCGCTACTTTTACTCCTGCGTGAAGGGTTCCAAACTTATTTTCAGCAATTACATTGTTATTAATCCCTGACCCGCTCACAAAGATGGCAGTACTTTTCGCATCGTAAGTAAAATATGTACCAGAAAAAGTATTTTTAGAAATCTCAAATCCTGCTGTAAACCCCCGCAAATCCAAGCCAACACATTCTAAAGGAATCGGCTGCGACACGTTAAAAAAATCTGGCGGCTGGACTTTAAAAATATTATTGGTAATGGTGTATTTATCAACATTGAGAGTAGAAATCCCTACAAAACAATTAATAAATTTACAATTACTGACATAAAATGAACCCGTTGCTTCCAACTGCGCTGCATTTATCGCTTTTTCTAAATTACTAAATCGTCCATTACTTATTAAAAATGCCGCGTTATTAGCATCTATTGCTTGGGAACGCCCATTGAAACTGGTAAAGTTGTTGGTTCTCCAATCCTCAAATTTAGGGCTTTCGAACTGTATCTTATAGACTTTTTTTAGCTTAACAAAACACGGTTGTTCGTTTGACAGACCTCTGTAATCAGAGGTTGTTCTAAACTGTGGTGCATTAAAGCTACTCTTATTGGTACGAAAATTTTGTCCGCCAATATTTACAGGCAAATCATAAGGAGCAAATTCAATTCCAACTAAATTATCTTTAAACACGCCGCCGTTAACTTGGACTACACCACCGCCACCGCCATTTTGGAGAAACATACCGTCGCTATCAAATCCTTGAACCTTTATACCACATTTAGCGTGTTCGATAATTCCAGTATTACTGACAAAAACGTAACCTTGTTGAGGAGGCGTTTGAGGCAATAAGCTATTTCCCTCTATAATAATGCCTTCCCAAAAACCTTTACAAGAAGTAATCAACGCCCTTACTTTCAATAGCCCGCCTTTCTTGACGTAAATGTATGCCCCTTTGGACATAGTGACTGTTGCAGAAATATCTAAAGTCTGACCAGCCTCGACTATAACATTGGTTCGCGGAAATTGAGGCGTATTCCATGAAGTCATTGAATTTGAAAATGTAGTGTTAGGCAACGTGATAGCAGAAAGTATATCTGAATTTCTTAAATATGTCTTTATCCTTTTTGCTTGTTCATTTGTGATTTCTCTCTCACAAGTAAGTGGGGTTACATAATGCATCAAGTTTTTTGCAAGTATCTGGTTTGCCGTCGGGGGACTAACTATTTGACTACAATCGGCAGAAAGAATTATGCTGTTAGTATTAGGCATCGGCGTGTCGCAAATATTATCGCCACATATATTGCAAATTCCATTTACATCATTATCGGAGCAAACTCCAAATTCAAGATTCTCAAAAGTATGCAATAAACCTAAGTTGTGACCTATTTCATGAGCTAAAACGGTCGTCCTATGTACTAATACCCCGTCTATTGTCGTACCATTCAGCTCGCAATAAGTATTTGGAATTTTAAAAGCATAGCCTGTTGCTGTCCCCAAAAATGATGCTATATAAATATCAATGCCGTCGTTGTGTTTTGACGTTGGGATTGCGCTCCGAATCCCAGTAATGCTAACTTCTTGGGTATTATTAAAAACTATTTGAGTAGTCGATGCCGACACTCCTGAACAATAGCTTCCATTTTCTCCAACGAAATAAATATTATATCGATTGTAAAAAGAATTAAGATTTTGGACTATCTCCTCGCCGTAATTTTTTGCCAATGGCAGATTAATCCAATTATTGTTAGGCGATGTAATAAAATTTACATATATTTTAACATAATAAGGTCGAGATACATCTAAATACGGACCTTGTATATTTTGAATAATCAAAGGGCCAACACCCTGCCCCCACGCTCGCTCACTAAAAAAAGCGGTATTAAGCATGGCTAATAAAATAAATGTCCAAATTTTGTTTTGAGGAATTACCACCCCCCCCCCATATATTATATTTCATAATATGTTTTGGGGCGTGATTTAAGGTTGTTTTTGAAATAACTAATTGCATGATTTAAAAATTTAATAATTAAAAAAATAAAATACAAAAAGCAGTTTTGGGTTAAAGCGTTGTA
>JAYWGG010000274.1:0-4378 GCA_043778415.1 Saprospiraceae bacterium | reverse complement strand
TGGCGGGCGTTTATTTTTTGTGTATTTTGGTGTTCGGCGCAGCCAATTTTTTGAAAATACAGCTGCCGATTGTGATGATGTTTGGAGCGATTGCGGTTTTTGCTTTCTACATTCAGCACCAGCACGAACACGCCTACAAAAAATGGAAAAGTGAATGGAACTACGTCATGGCAGCTCTCAAAGGCAGTACTTACTGGAAACTTCCACGATTTTTTCAGTGGCTTACGGGCAATATCGGTATGCACCATATCCACCATTTGAGTTCGCTTATCCCCAATTATAATTTGGAGCGGTGCAAGAATGAAAACCCGATTTTGCAGGAACACGTCACCATCGTTTCGTTTGCGGACAGCCTCGGCTATTTCTTCAACAAACTCTGGGACGAGCAGCAGG
Source organism: Saprospiraceae bacterium (assembly GCA_043778415.1). Lineage (GTDB taxonomy): Bacteria > Bacteroidota > Bacteroidia > Chitinophagales > Saprospiraceae > JAYUHK01. The sequence goes on along the minus strand of JAYWGG010000274.1, from coordinate 3,985 downwards.
AGCGCATGATTACGTTCCGCGAATACCGCCAACTGTACGGCAGCTCTTTGGCGTAGTCCGCTTCTTATTTGTGACCTCCAAAGGTTTGAAACGCTGTCAAGATTTTGAAAATAAACTTGACAGCGTTTTTTCTTTTGCTACGCGACTTCCTCCAAGTCTGCTTCTACGGCTTCGACGACATCTAACTCAATTTTTAAATTGGCGATGATAAATTCTTGTCGCTCCATCGTATTTTTGCCCATATAATACTCCAAAATCTTGTCGATACTCATATCTTCGAGCAAAATAACGGGTTCGAGCTTGATATTTTCACCGATGAAACCCCCAAATTCGTCGGGTGAGATTTCGCCCAATCCTTTGAAACGAGTGATTTCAGCTTTGCCACGCAGTTTTTTTATCGCTTGTTGTTTTTCTGTTTCTGAATAACAATAAAAGGTATCTTTTTTGTCGCGCACTCGAAAAAGCGGCGTGTTGAGGATATACAGATGTCCTTCGCGGACGATGTCAGGAAAAAATTGGAGAAAAAAAGTGAGCAACAACAAGCGAATGTGCATTCCGTCCACGTCCGCATCGGTGGCGATGACGACGCGGTTGTAGCGCAGGTCTTCGAGGCTGTCTTCGATGTTGAGGGCGTGCTGGAGCAAGTTAAATTCTTCGTTCTGATAGACGATTTTTTTCGTCAGTCCGTAGCAATTCAAAGGTTTTCCGCGCAGACTGAACACCGCTTGGGTGGCTACATTTCTCGACTTCGTGATAGAGCCGCTCGCCGAATCTCCCTCTGTGATAAAAATAGTCGTCGCCAAACGCTGCTCCTCCGCGCCATTTTTTTCGTTGAAATGCACGCGGCAGTCGCGCAATTTTTTGTTGTGAATATTTGCTTTTTTGGCGCGCTCGTTGGCAATTTTTTTCACGTCCGCCATGTCTTTTCGCTCGCGCTCGGATTGCAAAATACGTTTTTCCAATGCTTTGGCGACATCTGGATTTTTGTGCAAAAAATTATCCAATTCTTTCACCAAAAAACCTTCTATAAAAGTTTTCATAGATTGTCCTTCGGGCGCAATATTTTGAGAACCCAATTTGGTCTTCGTTTGTGACTCAAAAATCGGCTCTTCCACGCGCACGCTCACCGCAGCGATGATGCTGGCGCGAATGTCTTTTGGGTCAAAATTTTTCTTAAAATGCTCGCGTACCGTGCGCACCACAGCCTCCCGAAAAGCGACCAAGTGAGTGCCGCCTTGTGTCGTGTTTTGCCCGTTCACAAACGAGTGATATTGCTCGCCGTAGTGGTCGCCGTGCGTGATAGCGACTTCGATGTCCTCGCCTTTGAGGTGGATAATTGGGTAGCGGAGCGTTTCGGCTTCGGTCTTGCGGTGCAGCAAATCAAGCAATCCATTTTTGGATAAAAAAACTTTTCCGTTGTAATTTATTTTCAATCCAGCGTTCAGGTAGGCATAGTTCCAGAGTTGCGTTTCGACATATTCGGCGATGAATCGGTAATTTTTGAAAATACCACTGTCGGGACGAAAAGCAACAAAAGTGCCATTTTCGAGGGTAGTTTTTGCTATTTTTGCGTCGGTTTTGAGGAGTCCCTGCTCAAATTCGGCGATTTTCGTTTCGCCGTCGCGGATAGCTTGCACCTTGAAATAGTCGGAAAGTGCATTGACGGCTTTCGTCCCAACGCCGTTCAGACCGACTGATTTTTTGAACGCTTTACTGTCGTATTTTCCGCCTGTGTTGATTTGCGACACACATTCCACGACTTTTCCGAGCGGAATCCCGCGCCCATAATCTCGTATTTCGACCGTACCGTCCTGTATTTTGATGTCAATATTTTTGCCGTGTCCCATCACATATTCGTCAATGCAGTTGTCCACGATTTCTTTGAGCAGCACATAAATACCGTCGTCAAAAGCCATTCCGTCGCCCAATTTTCCGATGTACATTCCCGAGCGCAGCCGTATATGTTCGCGCCAGTCGAGGGAGCGAATATTATCTTCGTTGTAAGTAATTTCTGACATATTTTGATTCAATTTAGAGATGAGTAGCTACCGATTTTTCGTAAATCCGTCGGCAAAGATACACGGTTTTTTAGAAATAGAAACAAATTATTGTATTTTTTTATATTTTTTTAAACAAAAAATGTTTTAAATATCAATTTAGGAAAGAGAAAAAATAAAAATAAAATATTTTTATTGAAAAATATTTGCGCAACATCAAAAAACGTATTACCTTTGCATCGCAATCGGAAAAAGCAATACTTCTACGTTTGCCTTCGGTCGTTTTAAAAACATAATTTCTATATTATCCCTGATTTAAAGTGTTAGGGCCCGTTCGTCTATCGGTTAGGACGCCAGGTTTTCATCCTGGTAAGAGGGGTTCGACTCCCCTACGGGCTACCAACTTAATCAAAAGTCACCTTGTTTCACGAAACTTGGTGGCTTTTTTGTTTATTCTCATCTTCTCAACCGCTACAACCACCAATCTCTATGTCTTACAAATCAAAATTATACCTTGCGCTTTTCTTGGTCTATGTCGTGTGGGGTTCTACGTTTATGGGCGTAAAAATCGCGCTCGAAACTTTGCCGCCACTGTTGGTTTCGGGGCTTCGATTTACGATTGGAGGAACGATTTTACTGCTTTTTACACTTCTTCGTGGGCATCAACTGCCGCCGAGAAAAACATTTCTTAACTCCATTTTTTTGGGTCTGCTGCTCACGGGCATCGGCAACTCTTCCTATGCCTACGCCATTCATTATATTCCGTCGGGCATCGTGGCACTCATCGGCTCTACGTTGCCACTATGGATTTTTGGGTTAAATTATTTCTTTTTTGGGCAAATAATTCCGTCTAAAATTGCAATTTTAGGCATCGTGATGGGACTCGTAGGAATGTTTTATTTGATAAATCCGATGGAAGATTTCGGAAAAACAATTCCTATTTTTCCGATGACGATGATTATCGTAGGTTCTATTTCGTGGGCTTACGGCAGTTTGCTGTCCAAAAATCTCGAACTTCCAACCGTAAAGTTGCAAAACGCAGCCATTCAGATGTTGTCGGGTGGCGCGTTTGGCTTGACGATGAGCCTTTTAGTCGAAAAAAATCAACTTCAAGCAATCGCCGAGAGCAATGCCACGACTTTTTGGGCGATGTGTTACCTGATTTTTGTGGGAACTTATGTGGCGTATTTGGCTTTTCTTTGGCTGATTGACAACGCCAGTCCGCAGCTTGCGTCCACGTATGCCTTCGTCAATCCGATAGTCGCTCTGATTTTGGGTTGGGCTTTTTTGGGCGAGTTGTTGAACTTTCGGACGGTCATCGCGGCAACCATTACGCTGATAGGCGTGGTGTTGATGACGATGGATAAAAAGAAAAAAGTACAGAAATTGTGACAATAAAATAAAAATGTCACAAAAACTTTACTGTAGCTCAAAAATAAAAAGTTTTTTGCCACCGATAATTGCTTTTGAGTTCAACTCCAAAACGTCTTTGCTGCTTATTTCGATAGCTTTTTTGAAGCCGTTGGTTCGCTCCGAATAAGCACCGAAATCAATTTCTTTTTCTTGGTCAGAAGTGTTCATCACACACATTATGGTCTGCTTGGAGTCGTATCGAAAATAAACATACAGACCGTCAGAAGGAACATATTGCTGGAGTTTACCTGTTTTTAGAGCCGAAGAATTTTTACGAAAATTGCCCAATAGTTTGGTATAATCTTGAATTTCTTTTTCGGTTTGCGTCAGTCCCACCTGTGTAAAAGCATTTTTTGTGTCGCCTTTCCAACCGCCCGGAAAGTCCAATCGCACATTTCCGTCAAAAGGATGTGTAGAGCCTTTCATCAATATTTCGGTACCGTAGTAGAGTTGCGGGATTCCGCGGCAGGTAAAAAGCCAAGCCAAACCCATTTTTTGCTTCGCAACATTTTCGCCTATTTGTGTAAAAAATCTATCCAAATCGTGGTTGTCGAGAAAGATGACGTTGCGAGTCG
>JAYWGG010000273.1:0-15142 GCA_043778415.1 Saprospiraceae bacterium | reverse complement strand
GCAGTTTTCAAATGCTTTTGCCGATTTATCAAAAAGATAAACACTTTTTTATGAGAATTTTCTTTCTACGACAAGCGATTTTTAAAATCTTCGTAAGCAAATTTTTTGATGACCTCTATCGCGCCGCCCTCTCTTTCGATGGCGATGCACGGATGCCCAACTCCGTTGAACGTCGTCGTCTTTACCATCGTGTAGTGCATCATGTCTTCAAAAATAAGCTGGTCGCCAATTTTTAATTCCGTTTCAAACGAGTATTCGTCCATATAATCGCCTGATAGACAGCTCATTCCGCCGATTCGGTAGCTCGGTTTTCCCGCTATTGGGTCGCTCGCGCCTGTGATTTTTGGGCGGTAAGGCATCTCCAAACAGTCTGGCATGTGCGCCGTGAAGGAAATGTCACAAATTGCGGTTTTTATTTTTTTATTCTCTACAATATCCAACACCGTAGCGTACAAACTGCCCGTCTGCCAAGCTACTGCGCTGCCCGGCTCGAGGATAATTTTTACGTCGTGTTTGGCTCTAAATTTTTTCAGCACCTGTATCAGATGCTCCACGTCGTAGCCCGCCCGCGTCATCAAGTGTCCGCCGCCCATATTGACCCATTGGAGCTGCGGCAGCCAGTGACCAAATTTTTCTTCAAACACTTCCAACACTTTTTCTAAATCATGGGAACTCGACTCACAAAGCGCGTGAAAATGCAAACCCTCTAAGCCTTCGGGCAGCTCTCCCTTAAAATTATCTATCGTTTCGCCCAAGCGAGAACCTGCAACGGCTGGATTGTAAAGGTCGGTATCTACCACCGCACACTCTGGATTGACGCGAATGGCACAAGAGATTTTTGAAGAATATTTTTTTACTTTCTCCCGATATGTGACAAATTGCTGAATAGAGTTGAAAGACAGGTGGCTGCTGTATTTCAGCAATTCCTCGAACTCTTGCGGGATATACGCAGCCATGTAAGTATGCGCGCCAGTTTGCATTTCTTCGTAGCAAAGTCGAGCTTCATTGAGCGAACTTGCGGTCGCTCCTTTCAGATATTTTCGCACCATCGGGAATGCGCTCCACATCGAAAAGCCTTTAAAAGCCAGGATAATATCCACACCCGCTTGCTGCTGGACGTACTGCATGAGTTCCAAATTTTTGCGCAGCAGAGTTTCTTCGAGTACAAAACACGGAGAAATTTCTTTTAAATTATTTTTATTAAACATTTATTTTGTGACATGGTTTAAAATTCTAAATCTACGTCAAACGCTTCTTGCCAAGGCAATCCGTACTCGCCGATTTTCGCCATAAAAGGATCGGGATTGAGCTGCTCTACGTTGTAAACTCCCGCTTTTTTCCATTCTCCCGTGAGCATCATCATGGCGCACAACATCGCTGGCACGCCCGTCGTGTAGCTTACGCCCTGCGTCCCAGTTTCGTCGTAGGCGGCTTTGTGGCTGCAATTATTCCAGATGTAATAGCTGCGTTCTTTGCCGTCTTTGATGCCTTTGATGCGGCAACCGATGGAAGTCCAGCCCGTATAGTTTTCGCCCAAATCGCCCGGATTGGGCAGCACGGCTTTCAAAAATTCCAACGGAACGATGTCCATTCCCTTGAATTTGATGGGTTCGATGCCCGCCATTCCGATGTTCTGAATCACTCGGAGGTGCGTCAAATATTCGTCGCCGAAAGTCATCCAAAAGCGCGCGCGCTTGATGGTCGGAAAATGTTTGACCAAAGACTCGAGTTCTTCGTGGAAGAGAATGTATGAATTTTTGGGACCGATGTCGGGATAGTTCAAGGATTGCATCACAGAATGTGCTGGTATTTCGACCCATTCGCCGTTTTCGTAGTATTTTCCGGGTTGAGTTATCTCTCGGATATTGATTTCGGGATTGAAATTGGTCGCAAATGCCTTGCCGTGCGAGCCTGCGTTGGCATCTACGATGTCGAGGTAATGAATTTCGTCAAAGTGGTGTTTGGCGGCATAGGCGGTGTAGATGTTCGTCTGTCCGGGGTCGAAACCGCAGCCCAAAACCGCCATCAAACCCGCTTTTTGGAATCGGTCGTGGTACGCCCACTGCCAACTGTACTCGAACTTTGCTTCCTCTTTCGGCTCGTAGTTGGCGGTATCCATGTAGTGAACGCCTGCGTTCAGACAGGCATCCATGATGGTCAAATCCTGATACGGTAGGGCGACGTTGATGACCATAACGGGTCTAAAATCGTTCATCAAAGCGGTGAGAGCTGGCACGTCTTCGGCATCAATAGCCGCCGTTTGGACTGTCACATTGTACTGTTTTTTTACACCTTCTGCTATGGCGTCGCACTTACTTTTGGTGCGGCTCGCCAGCAGGATTTCGGTAAAAACATCTTGATGTTGAGCGCATTTATGGACGACTACTTGCCCCACGCCGCCTGCTCCGATGATGAGTATTTTTGACATATTTTTTATTTTTTTTGTAAATTCTATTTTTTGAAGTGCAAATATAGAGTTTTTCTGTAAAAATATGGTGGCGGGCGCAGAATTATGATTTGAAAATTTCTAAACGCGGAGCGGTCAGGAAGTAAATTTACAAGACAAAATACTTCAATCTATCGTACAAAATTAGTTATTTTACTCATTTTCGGACTTTTTTTCAATATGTTATCTTTAGTAGGTTGTCGGCATCTCATATTCAGTTTAGTTTTGCATACCGAAATTAGCAATATGCGTACAAAGTCCAATATTTCTGTCAAATTTGGTGAAAAAGTTCGAGAAATCAGAGTTTCCAAAGGTCTTTCACAAGAACATCTGGCGCACGTTGCGGGTGTTCATAGGACTTATATCGGAATGATTGAGCGTGCCGAAAAAAATGTGACGCTCATTAGTGTAGAAAAAATTGCTAAAGCGTTGGAAGTCAGCATTGTTGATTTATTGAAACAAATTTAAAATGGGAAGCAACGCTAATAGGTTGAGGAAAAAGTGGCAAGATTACAGCAGTAAAAAAGCCATTAATGCTGAATATAGTTTTTTTGAAACTTTTCAAGCCTTATTTGCCGACACCGAATATAGTGTGAGAAGAAATCCGAATGAGTTCAAAGATTTGTATGTTCATGTGGAACTGACGAAGAAAGAACTTGCCGAAATTTATAATCCAAAAATTCCAATTAGCAGGCACGGTGTTTTTCCCGACTACGCCATAACGAACAGCGATACCAACAAAACAATTTACACCGAAGTGAAAAGTCAGGACGGCTGGGTGGAAGGCGGCGTTAGGTCGGACGGTAGAGGAAACGCACACGAGCGTTCTTGCAAGTTTTTTACCCCCGGCTTACAAAAAGCATTACGAGCCAAAGGTAATCTGGCAGACAATGTTTTGCCTTTTTGGGTAGTATTCGTTGGCGATATTACTCGAGATCCTTGCAGAGTTAGGGAAATCAAACTGTGGTATGAAGGCGTTCCCGAACATTATTTTATGTGGCGCAACCAGCGCAGCTCCGAACAAATTATAGAACATTTTTTGAGCCATATTAAGCCCTTAATTGATTGAAAGCTCATCGCTAATCTTCGTACTCTTCTCTAACATCTAATCCCCAAACGTCCCAATTCTCTGGTTTGTGCCTCGCAAATAGTTCTATTTTATCTTGAGTAGGAAACATTCTCTCAATGGCTTTCAAAACTTCCGTTGGCTTCTGGCTATGAACGCCCCTTTGGACTCTTACAAGTTGTTTTTCATTCCTTGCTCCCCGTGGCGACGGAATTTTACCCTTCTTAAACACCAAACACATTTCACAGTAGGAAAGTGTGTATTGTCCGGGATTGTGAACCATTTTATCCCAAACAAAAGCAACTGTCCTGAACTGAAATCCCCAAGATTTTCCCAGCTCTATGCCCTGCTCCAAGTGCGGACTTGTAACCCACATAAATAGTAAACAATCCTCTTTCGCTATCTCTTTTATCGGGATTTTCATCAAATCCTTCGTTTTGACAGTAGGATACTGAAAATTTGCGGAGCTAATAAAAATATTTTTTTTCCAATTTTTATTAAGCTCTTTTTTACCACTTTTATCAAATTGCATCTTTCCGCCATAGTCCCAAGGCGGGTCGCAGTAGATAATATCATAGGTTTTTTCGGGCAAGTCAGGATATAAACTCGGTAGGTCGTTTCTTAACGTTCTTCTTTTTTGTTCGGCATCATAAATACGATAGCCACTGATTTTTCTATCAGTGTCGTCACTTGTCTTTATTTCATAATCCTCAAATAATCTTAATGTATCCATATTTATTTCGCAAATATATTTTTTAATTAGTCCATTGGTTGTGCGTGATAGCTACCAAATAGTTCTTTTCGTTGTACCTCTCGAAAACCAAATATAAACTACTCCAATCCATATTTTCTAATTTCTTGTTCGTACCTTTTAGATAGCTTTCGGTATAGTTGCAATTTTTGAAAACGGACGTGATATTGTTGGTTGAAGTCCCCGAAGCTATACTTTTATTTACGCTGGTGGTGTCGGCGTTCAAATAATCGGCACTGTAAACAAATTCTTTAAAATACTCGTTGGCGGTCATTGATATGGGTTCGCCGCTGCCGTCGTAATTGCCCCAAGTAATTATATCCGTTGATTTTACTTTTTCCAAAAAGTTTTCAGCCGTAAAATGAACGACTTTTGCGCTGTCTATGGACGCATAAGGTGAAAAGACGATGCCGAGTTTGGGGTGGACGTAGCTCGCCAGATTTTGGTAGTCTTTGTTTTTTAGCAAGGTCAAGACCCGTTTGGTCAGCACCGTGAGCGAGGTGTCTGCGGAGAGGTTTGCTGCATTTTTTTGTTGGTCGGTTTGCTTGGTTTTCGGTTCGTTGTTACAAGCCCCAAAGCCGAGAGCAGAACAGATAGCGATGGCATACAGCAAGTTTGATGGTGTTTTCATGATTTTTTAGTTTGTCCCCAAAGGGCGTTTTTAAATTAGTTTTGATATTTTTTACAGGTTAAGTTCTTACACTTGAATAGATGACATTTAATATTCGGCATAATTTGTTGATTTTCAATAGTTTATGATGACTCAAAATTAAAAACTAAAAACTTACAACTGCTTATTTTAAATTAATTTCCATTTCAAAATAGCATTTTTTATTCGCTGCCGCAAGTTTAGGAGCTTCGGTCAGGTCAAACACAGTAAAAATAATAAGTAATTTTTAATTTTTAAGACGCGTAAATAACTCCTAATCAGTTACTTATGCAAATAAACACTCACAACTACTTACACCATTTAGACACTTTTATTCCCGAAGTCTTGCGATTTATAAATGCAAAAATAGTAATTTGTAGCCACTCGAACCGATTTGACAAACAAACTCAAAAAACAAATAGGTGCGCTTGATAGAAACTATTTTGGTAACAAAACTAACTCGCTCGTTTTTCGCCCGACTGCTGAAGTTGCTCCAAAATCTGAAGGATCAGCTCATTTTGGTTTTCCAAGTGCATCAGCACCGTCCCAATCTCGGATTCTGCTTTTTTATTGATCAAAAAATCTTCTTCCGCTCTGATTTCGGCGTGTTTGGATTGCAGATTTTGACCAATCATAATCAAAGGCATAAGAAATATCTGAATCATGTTGGAAATAAACAGCCACAGCACAAATGCGGGGTAAGGGTCAAATCTCAACCCTGCGGGCGCGACTACGTTCCAGCTGAGCCAAGTCGCCGTCCAAAAGAAAATGATTAAAAAAAATCCCATACTGCCGACCCGTTCCGTAATCCACAGAGCTACTCTGTTGATTTTGGATAGATTTTCTTTGTGGCTCACATTGACATTGCGAATGGACTCTCGCTGCTGCTTGATGACTTCAAAAGAATGTAGATTTTTGTGCTTCATAGTTGCTATTTGGTTGCTGCGGCTTATAGGGAACGCATCTAAAATAAACTACTTATTTTTTCTGCTAAATTACAACCAATCACTGCGTTATTTTTTCGTTGCAACGCCCTGCGTTGCGCCTCAAAAATGCCTTATTATTGTTTAAATTGATTGGAAAAAATTGAATACTTTATTTTTCTTCATTCATAGGATTACTTGGAGATGACCAATTTTTTATTTATTTTATTTTTTCCACTTGCTATCTGCACGAAGTAAATTCCGTTTTGAAGATTATTCGCATCAATCTCTGCCCGAGAAAAAGCATTTTTACTTTCGTAAATTTTTCTTCCCAATAAATCAATAACCGCCAAATCAAAAATCTTGTCCGTCATCTGTACCGTTACATTTTGCTGCGCAGGATTGGGAAAAATCAATACATTATCGGCAGTAAAATCTTTTTGAAGCTCGTCCGTTGCTGTCGCAATGCTGATACTATCGTTATTATTGACAAGATTGCTGGCTTGATAATACACCAATATTGCGCTTTCATTTTGGGGCGTTGCACTCCCCCATGGCGCGGCGTTGCTGACAGGAATATTATTTCCGGCAGGCGTTCCGCTTGCGTCGGCTCTTTGCCGTCCGACACAAATCACCCCTTTGTTGGTTTTATAAACGCCGTACAAATCCGTATTGTCGCCGCCCACTTGCGTAAGCGTATCCCAAACGCCCACCACGAGCGAAGAATATTTGGGAAAACGAAACTGCGCATCGTACACTCTCACAAAACTGTTCCACGCACTCAGTCCACCGTTGTTGGGTTTCGGCATTTTCTGATAAGCGTTGGCGGTGGTCATTGTTCTTCGCCCAACCGCCAATACACAAACATCGCCGTTGCTCGAAACTTTTAAATTATTTTTCGCCATTCGAGTAGTATTCACGTTGGGCCAGCCTCCGTTGGGATTGGGCCAGCCGTCCAGATTAGGGTTAGCTTGCGGACTGCCAAGCCCAGCCGTGCCTTCTGCGAGTTCAGCCATATATGTTGCATTGGTAAGCGAGCCGTCGTCGAGTTGGAGTTTCCCCAACCACGAAATATGGACGTTGCCTTGCGCGCCCGTAAAGTTATTTTGGAATCCCGAAGCATTTGAATTGGAATGAATTGTGTTTCCCCTCCAAAAATTTTCTACATTGTTGCCGTGACATCTTGCTCCGACTACCAATCTGTCGCCAGCATAATCGACTGCAAGAGCGTCTATGTATTGGTCAGGAGAGGAGTTCACTGTGTCGCCGAGCGGTGTGATTTCGTGATACAGCCGACTCCACCATTTCAAATTCCCCGTCGAATCCATAGCGACTACAGCCGGCTCGAAGTCGGGCAAGCCGCCATTGGGCAGCGTGCTTTTGAAGTTCATTCCGATGTACAAATCATTATTTCTCCTATCCACTACAATCGAAGTGCCGCCGTAAACGGGAGTACCAGATGCAGAATACCCCGTGTAGCCCGGACTGACTGCCGCTGGATTCAGGGGGTCGCATGGAGCGTTGAACAAAATATCAAGGGGCCACTTTCCCTTTTTTTTGCCGCCGTTTTCGTCTGCTCGGTAAGAGTCGTAATCCGCAGCTGTCCAAGAGCGCAAATCGCATCGTCCCCAGATTTTTAGGACTATCCCACTGAAACTAACCGAGTCTATACCGCCCGAAGGATTCGCCGATGCGGGCGTTCCTCTCCATTCTGCTCCGTTGCGGAGCCAGTGCGTTCTCCAATTTTTTACGACGGTGCGCTGTCCGTTTTGGTCCAAACAATAGACTGCGCTCCAGTTATATCCGTAGGCTTCGCCGCCGATGTAGTAAACTTTTCCGTCCTTCGTAACGTCCCACGGGTGCGTATCTTTGGCGATAGACTTTGCCCAGACCGCACTTGCCCACGAAAGCGAAGTCGGAACGCCGTTGATAAAATTTCGGTCTAACTTTGCAATGACGTAGCCGCCATTCTTGGCATCGGAGTCTGCAGTGTTGCAACTGATGAACAAATCTCCCGTCGGCGAATAGGGTTGGGAGTTGGTCTTGATGAACCGAATATCTTCTACCGCTCCCTGCGGAAAATGGACTACTTGCAAGACGGTCTGCAAATCGCTCGACAGGTGCAAAACAAAGCCGTAGCGGTTCGTCCCCAATGAGTTAGGAATAGTGGCAGTGTATGTCAGTTGTGTTCGCGGTGCTGCGCCTGTCCAGTCCAAATTGTCAGCATAACCGACCACCAGAAAGCTTCCGTCCGTAATTTGCATTACGTCGTAAAATGTTTCTTTGCCTGCATTTCCTGCGTAAGTCACTGTATTGGTTTGCGAAAATGCGGACATCGCAACGAAAATCGCGACAAATAGTAAAATTATTTTTTTCATTTTTTTTGATTTTGAAATGTCTAAACCCAATATTTATTTTTAGCAAAAATAGAAATTAATACCAAAATATTTGAATTATGTTGTGTTTTTATACTTGTTCTATTGGGTAAAATTTATCCTTTTCCCAGTTTTGTGGGTTGGTGATAATGTAGTTGGTGATGTTTTGAAATGCCTGCTCATCTTGGATAATATTGTCCCAAAATAATTTTTGCCAACCAAATTCCATTTCCGGAAACACCAAATTGATGTGTTTGGTACATACCGATTTGAACGAACCAACGATTGACGACACGGTATTTTTGCCCTGATTGCGAAATCGTTTTTGTGCGGGAGTGCGGGGATCGTCGTCATTGTTAGAGATAGGGCAATGCCCTATCTCATCACGTCCGTCGTCGTCGCGCCCGTCGTCGTCACGTCCGTCGTTTTCCAATATCAAAACCCCATGCACATGGTTCGGCATGACCACAAACGCACCCAACTCGACGAATGGAAAATGTTTGGGTATCTCGTACCAAAATCCTTGGACAATAGCCCCTGCGGTGGATAACTCCATTTTACCCTCCCTGCATTTGCCGAAAAAGTGCCGCCGATGGTCGGTACAGATTGTGATAAAATACCCTCCGTCGTTGGCGTAGTCCCACCACGCAGCTCGTGCGGAAGGTATGCGGTATTTGCCTTTCCATTTTTCCATAGGTTTTGCTTTTAGAAAGGGCAGTGGTTAGAAAGGGCAGTGCCCTTTCTTTACGGGCTTGTGCCCTTGCTTTGCGATGCGCTTTCTTTACTTTATGCTACGTTTTGTCTTTGCAAAGTTACTATTTTTTTACATTTTTCTTTTTGTCTATGACGATTTTAGAGCAGATTTTCTGGCTCGACGGGGTAGCCGAAAAAGCTGAAAATGGTCGTGCCGTAATTGCGGACTTGCAGTAGGTTGGGGTGATTTTTGAAGTTGTGGCGCGGATTGTGCTCTAATACCAACCATGCGTCGGGCTTCAGGAGCTTCTTTTCGAGTATCAAATCAGGTATCTCGGGGATATTGGGCATCGGATAGGGCGGACCCGCAAAAATATAGTCGTACTGGTGGCTGTCGCGAGTAACAAACTTGAACACATCGCTCCGAATGATATGGATAGACGGCTCTATGTCAAGGGTTTGCGCAGTTTTTTTTGCAAATTGTACGCAGCCCGCAAAGTTATCTACATAGGTCACGTCCGTGCAGCCGCGCGAAATAAACTCGTAGCTGTGGTTGCCGGTGCCGCCAAATAAGTCGAGGACTTTCATCTCCTCAAAGTCATACTGGTTGTTGAGTATATTGAACAAACCTTCTTTCGCAAAGTCGGTCGTCGGGCGCGTGGGCCACTTGTCGGCAGGCGGATAAAAGCGGCGACCTTTGAATTTTCCTCCAATAATTCTCATAGATAGTTTTTAGTTTTTGTTCACACAAGTAATTGCTAATCAAGTAGTTACAACTTTGAATAATCATAATTTACTTTGCGAAAATACTTAAATAATTCAAATATTTTGAAATAAATCGAAATGCAAAAACGCCGTTTCGTGTTGGTGGGCAGCGGGAGTCAGCAGCCGAACATCGGCTATGTATTGTTGAAAAAGATGATGAACGCTTGACTCCGCCACGATTTGACCCGTCACATAGAGCGGAATAGTTTGCTGCGAAAGCTCGAACTGTTGGTAAATCGCCAACACGTAGTATAAAAAATCCATCGCTCCGTGACACAAAAAGCTGTTGAAAAGAACTGGCGTAGCGGTAGTGCCGCCGTAAAAACCGATGTAAAGACTTTGTTCTTTGATGAAAATGATTAATTTTTTGCCCACATTCTGCTCCGATATCCTACCGAATCCTTCGAGCAGCGACGTAGCGATGTGCTTGATGTGGGCATTGGGGAATATATTTTTGATGGTTTCGATGCTTTTTTGGGCGAGCGGAAATATGTTTTTTGCACTCATCACACTCAATTCGTCGGCGTAAATTTGTTCATCGGCATAGCTGTCCGCTACTATGTGGAGCAATTCTTTTTTTCTATTTTCGTCAAAAAGAACGTTGGGCAATAGCAAAAAACGGCTGTCCGAAATCTGTACCGTGATTTTTTGAAGCTCCAAGTGCGACCGTTTTTCTAAATCTTCCAAAGCGTGCTGGAGCGGCATTTGCTCGCTCGTAGGGTGCGACCCCACTTCGAGTGGCGTATTGTTTTGAAAAATATAGACGATATTTTTTTCTTCTATCGCCAAAGTCAATGTGAACATAAAATAAGTCAGGATTTGCACACAAAATAAATATTGCGCAGCAAAGGTATAAAAAAAACTCTTGTTTTTTTCAAAAAAACAAGAGTTTTGGGGAAGACGCAATCCGCCAGCCGCCCAAAAAAACACAAGAGGTTGATGCTTGAGAAAGCAAACAACCTCCTTGTGTTGGAAATTTAAACAGCATTTTTAACAATTTTTCGAGCGGCATCGCTGCGCATCTCGCCTAATAAATAGGAATTTTTTTGGTAGATAAATTAGCTGTTGCGAATATTTGTCTGGGCTTCTTTACTTCCATTTAGTGTGTGTCGTTACAAATTTGTATTCTGTTCTGCCCTGTTTTGCCGAACCTGTTTCCGTCCAATCTCTTTTGACTGAAGCGTGGATTTAGGTATATAGATGAAGGGTTTTTTTTCTAAAAAAAAGAAAGAATTGAGCTTATTCTTGAACGTTCAGCTCACGAGTGGCTCAATCCTTTCTTTTTGGATAATTATCTATTTATCTGTACGTAACCAGAGAATGTGTTGCCTTCTCCGTCCTCCAACATATAGAAGTAAGTACCCGTCGGGAGGTCTGCACCTCTAAACTTGCCGTCCCAGTCATTCTTGTAACCTGTCTTTTTGAAGACTTCATTACCCGCTTGATTGAAGACCGCCAACTTACTGTTCGGGAACTCCTCGATACCTTGTACCGTAAACACGTCGTTGATGCCGTCGTTGTTTGGAGAGAATCCTGAATATACTATTAGGTTGTCGCACATGATTTGTACGCTTACTTTGGCAGTATTGCAGTCGCCTGCTTTGTTGCAAAGTTTGTATTCAAATTCGTCGTTGCCGCAGTAGCCTTTTTCTGGCTTGTAGGTGAAAGTCGCATCGCTGTTGAGTAATACTTCGCCGTGGATTGGTTTGTTTGCCAATTTCACAGTCGTTCCGTCACCTGCTGCTCTTTCGGCGTTGCCACCGTTGCCTGTAATCTTATCGTTTCCTTTCACATCAACCGTTACTGGTCTGTCAATTCTGGTTCTCGCTTGGTCAGCCACTGCCGTCGGAACGGTAGAACTTCCCGGCGCAAGGACGGTGACTCGGATTATCGTAGTGTCACAGACTCCTTCTTCATCGCAGACTACGAAGATAGACTCTTCGACACCCGCTTCGCGACCAGTTACTTTGACCGATTTTGCAGCTTTATTGAGTTCAAAACCTGCAAACTCTCCACCCGATGAACGTGCTGCAACATTGCCTCCAGCTTTTTCTACTCCTGCGATTCTACCAATCAAGTCGGCAGTGTGCAACGGAATAGTCTGACCTTCGCCCTGATTGACCGTCAATGAGATAGTCTGGACGGTAGTGCAGACCACTTTGATGACTACGGTGTCGCGGCAGCAAGTTTGCTTATTGACTACGATAAGAGTATGTATTCCCTCTGTCAAGAATAAGAACGAAGTAGTACCGCAAGGCGATGGCGTAGGCGTTATCGGCTGGCTATTGTCTGTGAAGTTGTACAAGTTCGTTTCTGTCAAAGGAATCTCCGAGATACAGTATGTTGCGCCTTTTGAGCAATCAGAGGTAGTAATGATTTTCGATGTAATCGTAATAATACTACCGCAACCTGCTGGCGATACTTTATTTACATTGACCGTCACGGTGTCTTTGCAGCCCGTAGTTTTATCGGTCACGATGAGCGTGTGCGCACCCAAGCCGAGTGTGAGTCCTACTCCGTGCGGCACCAACTGTGTGTTGAGCTGCAAGAGTGCGTTGTCGCCTGTGCTTGGTTGAGTGATGGACATATTGCCGTACAATTTGGCTGGATTACCACCTTTGATGGTTTTCGTTGCTGCATCTTGTACCCAATTTCCTGCACTGTCCCACTGGTTCATTTTAGTTACTAACTCTGCGATATTCGCAAAAGCTCCGTTGTGCGTCGTCCCGCTTACCGTCCA
Source organism: Saprospiraceae bacterium (assembly GCA_043778415.1). GTDB lineage: Bacteria > Bacteroidota > Bacteroidia > Chitinophagales > Saprospiraceae > JAYUHK01. The sequence continues at coordinate 2,734 of JAYWGG010000273.1, read as the reverse complement.
AGAGTTGAGGTTGTAAGGTCCTTGCGCGCCCTGTGCTGGTACTGTGACGTACAAGTAAGAGAATACGCTATCGAAATCGCAACCTTTGAATCCGTTGTTGTAAATCGTCCCGTTGTCCATCAGAGTATAGTTTGCGATGCTGGTCAATTCTATTGGCAAGCAATAGCTGCCCGTCGTCGCTTGGCAATCTGCTACTCCTACGGTCGCTGTTTTTTCTGGAATAATATTTCCACAAGCCGGCGGAGGCAATACGGTGTCGCAAGGCGTGTTACAAACTTGCGGAGCTACATAAGTCAATGGCGGATAAGCGATGGCGCAAGTGCCGTCTCCGTTCTGGACTTTGATGTTGTAAGTGCCGTAAGGCAATCCTGCAAAAGTTCCGTTGGCTTGGTAGGTCTGACCACCTGTCACGCTGTACTGGACGTTAGAGCCGCCCGTGGTTGCGATAGTGATTTTGATACCTTGCTCCTGATGACAAGTAGGCGGCGGTGTCATCGTGACTCCCGTTACTACTGGACAATCTGTTGGCGGCGGGTTGCAGCCATTGGTATTGTTGTCAATCGTGAACGTTACTTTTTTGAAGCACGTCGTACTGTTTGCTGCCGCAATCGTTACTTCGTAGTTGCCTGCTGGGAGGTTGGTTCGGATATTACCCGTTGCTCCTGCCGTTCCTACGTTTGGACTCCATGTGTAAGTAAAGTTACTTGCGCCATTTGCTACCTGAATCGTTGCCGAACCATTCGCTTGGCTACATTTTGCTGCTACTACATCTGCATTCGTGATTTGTGGTTCTGCACCATTGACCGTTACCTTTTGGGTTTTGGTGGTGATGTTTCCGCACGCGTCAGTGGCTGTCCATTTGCGAGTATAGATTACGTTGCAACCGTCGGCGGCTGCTTGTGTTTCTGTATAACTCACCGCTATCGGCGTGGTAGAGCAGTTGTCAGAAGCCGTTACCGTCGGTGGTGTCGGAGCCGATGCTACTGTTACGTCTGCTGGTACGCCAGTCAATACTGGAGCGGTGTTATCGATTACTGTTATTACTTGTGTTCCTTTGCCCGCGTTTCCGCAGTCATCTATCGCTGTCCAAGTGCGAGTAATGGTATAGCTTCCTGCGCAAGCAGATTTAGTAGTAGTTTCTTCCATCGGAATAGATGGTTTTTTGCTACAATCGCTACAGTCGTCGGTTGCTTTCACAGTGGTTGCTGCGGTCGGTATTGCGTCGCATGATACGGTAATGTTGGCAGGAATGTTAAGCAAAGTCGGTGGCATGTTGTCCACTATTTTGACATAAACATTCAATTCGCTTACATTTCCACAACAGTCGGTCGCTTTCCAACGGCAGTGCATCAACACGATGTATCCTTTTTCTGAACATTTGCCGCCTACTGCCGCTACATCTTCAAAGATGACGGTAGAGTTTGCGCAGCAATCATCGGTTATGACTGCATCATTCGGACTCAAAGACGGCGCATTGAGGCAAGTATAAGTCAATGTATCGTTGTTATTGAGCTTACCGCCTGTGATTGGATTCGTTACTTTTATCGTTGGTGCTGTATTGTCGCCGACGGTAATTTTTTGAATCTTCTCGGTTCTGTTTCCGCAGTTGTCTATTGCTGTCCAAGTTCTAAATACTGTATATCCGCAAGTTCCATTCACACGAGTTTCTTTGAAATCTACTGTTACGTTGGTCGCACAGTTGTCATTTGCAGTTACTGTCGGTGGTGCTGGGACTGTACCCGTATTGCTACAACCATTGACCGTTACGTCGGCTGGTACGCCTGCAAGTGTTGGTGCTTGTGTATCTTTGGAGATACTCAATGGCTGCTGCACTTGGCAAGTTCCGTTTGCAAACGCTGCTGTTACGCTGTTGGCGGTCGAGCCTGCTGGCAAACTCAATGTGACGGTGGCTGGAGATGAAGTCGTAGCTGGGTTGATGGTTTGTACCACGCCTCCCACTTTTACTTCTATCAACTGACCTGCTGGCACGTTGGCGGCTGTCCAAGAAATTTGGACTGTCACTGGCGTTGCCGTAGTAGAGCAATTACAATTATTAAGTGAAATATTTGCTATCGCCAAGCTACAAGTACCGCCGTTGCCTTGAGTTACAGTAACTATTTGAGTTCCTTCATCATCTTCACTCTGCACATTGTTATTCGGAGATGAGTCAATATCCCTCACCACTACTCCCGCGTCATCTTTGGCTCCAGTAATCTCTGCTACGTTCATAATCGAAGTACCTGTGAAATTACTATTTACAGTCATTGTGATTTCTAATGTCACAGATTGTCCTGCTGCCAAACTCGAAATAGTACGGATAGCTTTTCCGTTGCTCAACGTCCAGTTAGGGTCGTTCAAAGTCATTCCCGTAGGGATATTATCCGTTACTTGGATTTCAGTTGCACCTACGTTTCCTTGGTTGGTTACTGTAATTTTGAACTTCACGGTGCTGCCTGCTGTCACTACCGAAGACTGACCTGAATCTAATGATTTAGTCAATGCCAAATCAAATACGCCTGTCGGTTGCGTTACGCCGATTACTTCGGGGTCACTGTCGTCTTGGTCGCCGTTTGCATTGTTCGTCACGTCGTTGGTTGGTGTGCCGTCGTTGTTCGGGTTGCTGTCTGGCGTGCTATCTATGTCTGTCGCTGGGTTGCCGTTGGTGTCTTTCGCGCCGCTAATTTCTGCTACGTTGGTCAAGCTCGTGCCTGCAAAGTTCGCATCTATTTTCATC